>JALORD010000013.1 GCA_025459145.1 Pirellulaceae bacterium
ACCGGCCTAGAATGCGGTAGTTCCCACCGCATTCTCTCCCCCCCGACGGTTCGCTTGAACGATCTCGTTCCTTTCTTACCGCACGTCAACGCCTCGCTCAATGCGCTGGCGACCGTCCTGCTGATAGCTGGCTTCGTGCTCATCAAGCAGCGGCGGGAAACGGCCCACAAGTGGACGATGCTCGCATGCTTCGGCGTTTCTGCGCTATTCCTGGCCAGCTACCTTACCTATCACTACCAACTGGAGGGGGACAGCAAGAAATTTCCGAGCTATCCCCCGACAGCCGTACGATATACGTATTACGGCATCCTCCTCACGCACGTGATTCTGGCGGCAGCCGTCCCCTTCCTGGCGATCGCGACGATCTATCTCGGCCTGGCCGACAAGCGGCGGGCCCACCTGCGGCTGGCCAAGTGGACATTTCCGATTTGGCTGTACGTGTCGGTGACCGGCGTGATCGTGTACCTGATGCTCTATCAGCTCTACCCGCCGCAGGGGCCCTGACTTACAATTCAAGAGTCATGAAACAGCTCGGACACATTGCGAATTCGCTTAGCCGCTACGTGCTGGCAATCGGCTTCGTGCTCGCTCTGGCGAGCGTCGCGGCGGCCTGTCCGACCTGCAAGGACCAACTGGGGCACGATCCGGCCTCGGCCAATCTGGCGCGCGGCTATGCCATGAGCATTCTGTTCATGCTCTCGATGCCGCCGCTGATCTTTGGCAGCTTGTGCGCCTATTTTTACTGGGAAGTGTGCAAAGCCCGTTCGCGGCAAACCGCTGGGACGCCTGCACTCGGGGGCGACGCATTGCCCGGCGCACACAGCAGCCGGGCCGAAGATTCAGTACCCCTTGTCCCGGGTCACTAGCCGCACGGCTTTCTCCGGCACGGGCTGCCCGTGTGCGTCGAGTTCTCCTGGCCGCGGATCGTGCCACTGGTCGAAGCCGAGCCACAGACTGCGCGCCCATGGGAACAAGAGAAGCGGAAACAGGACCGCGAATGCGAGCGAGCCGGCCAGCAAATACGCCTCGGGCACAGAGTACTGAAACAGCAGAATTGGATAAGCGATCGCGATGATCAGGACGGTCAGGCCGTAGTTGATGTAGATCGAGCCGAGAAAAAAACCGGGCTCCCGCTCGAGCGACACGCCACAATGCGGGCAGCTTTTGTGCATCTTTAACCAGCCTGCAAACAGCCTTCCATCCCCGCAGAGCGTACAACGCAGTCGTAGGGCTCGACCGACCAGTTTCCAAAATCGTACTGACACTTTAAACCGCCTTGGCTGGTAACTGTTGCCCAGCCGCAATCGCGCAGCTTTGCTCGCCCACGCTCCGCGGCGCAGCTTGGAGCGGATCCGCAAATTCCCTACAATACTCTTCATGATACGTACGTCGGGCAAATTGATGCAGGTGGCAGGACTTGTGATTCTGCCGATTGCGATGGTGATGCAACTAACCGACGGTATTCGGGCTCCCGTGGGCGGATTCACGGTAAGCTCGATGCTGCTCCTCATGATCGGCGGCGTGGCAATGTTTTCGCTGGGACGGATCGTGGAAGGGTACGGTGGATCGTGACGCGGTCCGCTCGGCTGGTTCCCTATTCCACGCCACTCATGCTCGCGGCTCTCGTCTTCGCGGCGTTTTCGTGGGTGACGATGCTATTCGTTCCCCAAATGGCGAGCGGGCAAGTTTTCCAGCGCTCGCTGGCCCTCCCGCCGGCTGATGTTGAGGAGCTCGAAGCTACCTCGCTCGCCCACCTGGAAAGCGCGAAACGCTTCTTCGCCGAAAAGCAGTGGGACGAAGGAGTCGTCTCGATCCGCCGTGTCCAGGAGAGTGACCCTTCGCGGCTCGTGGGAGTGCCGATGGTGCCGCCGGTAGCGGGCTTTGAGCGATTCATCCCGGTCGACGACTATTGCCAGGCGCGGCTCGCCCAACTGGCCCGCGAGGCCCCCGAAGCGCTCGCGCACTTTCGCCAGCTGGTCGATCCGCTGGCCGAGGAGTGGCTTCGCGATGGGATTGCCCGTCGCGATCCGCGGCCACTTGAGCGGATTCTTCGGCAGGCGTTTGCCAGCCGCTCGGGAGATGCGGCGCTCTGGACACTTGGGGAACTGGCTATCGAACGGGATAATCCCGCAGCCGCGCGGGCCGCTTGGGAGCGTGTGCTTCCTGGCAGCCCGCCGATTTCGTCCCCCCGCTTTGGCCACTATCCCGATAGTCGGATTCCGCCGGCCGAGGTCGCGGCGCGGCTCGTCCTGGCGTCGATCCTCGAAGGGTCGCTCCCGCGAGCACGAAATGAACTGGTGGCACTGGGGGAAAGGCACCCGGATGCCACCGGCACGATCGGCGGCCAGAGTGGAAAGTTTACCGATTTACTGGCTGCTCTTCTTAGGGATGCCGAGTCTTGGACGGTACAACGGCAATCGCCGGATTGGCCGCTTCTGGCGGGCGACCCGGCGCGAAATAAGCACGCCGCGGAAGGGATTGACCCCGCCGGACAACCGCTCTGGACCGTTGCCCTGCCCAGACTGACCAGCGATCGCGAGCTCATCGGTGCGGGGCGGTGGCGCGTCGCGGACGATGGCAAAGCCGTTCTCGCTTACCATCCCGTCGTCAGTGGTCAGACGGTCCTCGTCGCCTGCGATGCGCGGCAGGCCAGCTATCTGATCGCGCTCGACTTAATGAGCGGCCTGGAGCAGTGGCGGGTCGACTATCCACGAACCTCGCGGCGCACTCCCGCCGCCAGCAACGAATCGGCCGACGCGCCCCTGGAAGTGAATGACGCCCATGCCGACTTAATCCGGCATTTGGGCATGGCCCGCTACACGCCTGCAGTGCACGATGGAAACGTGTTCGTCCGTTTGGGGAGCCAGATCGTCGGTCCGGCGACGCGCCGCCGCGAGTTGTGGCTTGCGAAGGATCAGGGATTCCTGCAGGGGTTCAATCTCCGGACGCAGGGCAAACCGCTCGAGGGATTCCCGATCCGTCCGGAGGGGCCCGAATGGACATTTGCCGGCGGGCCGCTGGCTGTTGGTTCGGAGGTGTTCGTCGTCATGCGGAAGAGCGAAGCCGCCCGTTCGCAACTTTACGTGGCCGCGTTCGAACGGCAGACGACCGCCATTGGCGTAAACGACGATGGCGATGAGGCCCGGCCAACGGGTCGCCTGAAGTGGCGGACGCGAATCGCCTCGTTCGCCAGCCTCGGCGGGGGACAGATCGATGAACTGGGGAACGTGCTGCTTTCGAGCCGCGACGGCAAGCTGCTTTTGAACTCGAATGCCGGCGTCGTCGCGGCGCTGGATGCGGTCGATGGCCGAGTCGACTGGCTCGTCCGGTATCCGCGGGCGACTTTTGAGAGCGGCAATCCCGATGCCCGCGAGGAGCACTTTTTCCGCGATCTTGTCCCGTGCCTCCTGTGGAAAGACCTGACGATTTGCGCCCCGGCCGATTGCGATCGCATTTTCGCGGTCGATGCCGCAACGGGAGAGCTAGTTTGGTCTTTGCCGCCGGGAGTCGCGGCCGACGCGGTCCACTTACTCGGCGTGGGAAGTGAGACGTTCCTGGCCAGCGGCGACCATCTGTATTGGATCGATGCCGCTTCGGGGCGGCTGTTGTGCCAGTTTCCAGCTGGCGCAGCAACCGCCGCGGGTCTTGCGGCGCCTAATCCTCGGGGGCACGGCCGGGGGATTCTGGCCGGAGAGCTAGTCTACTTTCCCACCCGCGACAGCATCTTCGTCTTTGACCAGCAGCCCGCGGCGGGCGACTTGGGGCCCCAACCCTGTCTGGTCCGAGAGATCCGCCTTTCTCCGCAAGGGCTGACTGGGGGAAACTTGGTGATTTCCCAGGGAGTCCTGCTCATTGCCTCCGGCGACCGCCTCACGGCATTGGGACAGTAGGTTCGCGCAATCGATTTTGGCCCCCGTTGTGCTATGCTCGGGGCACTTGTCCCGTCCCGAAATTGGAGCCGCCCGATGTCGCCACCGCGTCATGCCACGGTCCGTCTGGTCGATGAGTTGGGAGCCAGCGGTAAGGTCCGAGAAATCTTCGACGACATTAAGGCGACCAAAGGGATCGACTTCTTGCCGAATTTCTGGCGGACGCTGGCCACGAATCCCGACCACTTGGAACTCGTCTGGCGGCAACTCAAGACGCTGATGCATCCGGAAGCCGCAGGGCGAACGAGCAAGCTCGATTCGCGGACCCGGGAAATCATTGCCCTGGCAGTTTCCGCCACCAACGGCTGTGCATACTGCGTAAATTCGCACACCGCGGCCCTGCGGAAGCTCGGCGTCGACAGCGAGATGCTCGGCGAAGTTCTGGCAATCGCCGGTCTTTTTAACCAAACCAACGCGCTGGCCGACGGCTATCAGATCGAGCCAGATGTCCTCCCGCCGCACGAGTAGTGCACCCAGTATCGGAGCCTCCATCCGGCCGCGAGAAACAATGCCCGGCGGCGAACGGTTTTTGTTACGATAACCCAGCATCACGCTTACTCACCCTCCCAATCGTCCGGCACCGTCTGGTGCATTGATTCTGGCTATGTCCGACAACTCGCAAGTCTTTCTCGCCGCCGATCTCGGGGCCTCTAGCGGACGCGTCGTAGCGGGCCTATTCGACGGTTCGCAGCTCTCGCTCGAAGAGGTCTACCGCTTCGATAATGGGGGCGTCGTCGCGGCGGGCCGAATGCAGTGGGATTTGCTCAACCAGTGGCAGCACATCCTCCGCGGACTGCGAGCCGCTGGCGGCTTGTATTCGGGACGTGTGGCCAGCGTTGGCGTTGATACCTGGGGCGTCGATTTTGCCCTGCTGGGACGGAATGACGAGCTGCTCGGCAATCCGTACCACTACCGCGACCAGCGGACCGCGGGGATCTTTGACGCGGCGTTTACGATCGTCCCCCGCGAAGAGATTTTTGCGGCGACGGGGCTGCAGTTCATGGAGTTCAACACGCTCTATCAATTGCTGGCGATGAAGTTGCAGAATTCGCCCCTGCTGGAAATGGCCGAGTCGCTCCTCTTGATGCCGGACCTGTTTCACTGGCTGCTCACGGGTATCAAGGCGAACGAATTCTCGAATGCCTCGACGACGCAGTTTTACGACCCCACAAGCCGCAGCTGGGCTCGCGAGTTGCTCGGGCGGTTCGGTCTGCCGACGGAAATCCTCGGCCAACTGGCACAGCCGGGGACGCTCCTGGGGCCCATTCAAAGCGGCGTGGCCGACGATACGAATCTCGCCGGCGTCGAGGTGATTTTGCCGGGCACCCACGATACGGCGAGCGCCGTCGCCGCGGTTCCAGCCGCCAGCAAGCCGGGCGAACGCCCCGACTGGTGCTACATCAGCAGCGGTACCTGGAGCCTGATGGGAGTCGAGACGCCCGAACCGATCATCACGCCCCGGTGTTACGAACTGAACTTCACAAACGAGGGTGGCATTGGCGGGACGACTCGCGTGCTCAAGAACATCACCGGCCTGTGGCTCGTGCAAGAGTGCCGCCGCAACTGGAAGCAATCGGGCCGCGAGTACGGATGGGAAGAGCTAATCCGCCGGGCAGGTGAGACACCGCCGCTTTTGTCGCTCGTCAACCCCGACGATCCGCTCTTTATTGCTCCGAAGGATATGCCCGCGGCGATTTGCGACTATTGCGCTCGCACGGGCCAAATCGTGCCGCAGTCCGAAGGAGCCGTAATCCGCGCGGCGCTCGAAAGCCTCGCCTTGCGCTACCGGATGGTCCTAGGGTATTTGGAAGAACTGATTGGCGGGCAGATCAACACGATTCACATTGTCGGCGGCGGAACGCAAAACCGGCTCCTCTGCCAGATGACGGCCGATGCGACCAATCGCCGCGTCGTGGCTGGCCCGGTTGAAGCGACCGCGATCGGCAACCTGATGATGCAAGCCGTCGCCCGCGGAGCAATCGGCAGCATCGCCGAGGCCCGCGAAGTCATCCGCCACAGCTTCGCGGTTCAAGTATACAAACCGAAGCTGCCGCAGGCCTGGGCCGACGCGTACTCGCGGTTCGAACGGCTGGTGGCGGGATAGGGTTCGAGCGATGTTCGAACTTGGCAAGAAGTGCCGTGATTTACTTGGTTAGCAGATTTGGCCGCCCCCAGAATACGGAAACCCCTGTTGCGGCAAGGGTTTCGACATCGATTGTTGCGAACTGTCAAAGGCTCCGAAAGTGGAGGCGGCGGGAATTGAACCCGCGTCCCGAGGCATGTCCACGAAGGCTTCTACGTGTGTAGTCGCTGTTTTAAGTTTCGCCTGCCCGGGCGTCCTGCGACCGACTACCGGGCAGACTATTGGAGAACTTATTGAACCACAAGCGTGCCCCACGTGACCTGTGGCGAACCGGAATTGACAACCAGCTTTTGGGCCTCTCCGGCGAAGGCCCGCAGCCGGTGACTACCGTTTAGTTAGGCAGCCAGGGCGAGATTGCTCTCGGCACATAAATTTGTGATCAGCTTTTAACGTGGCCAACTGATCAACCACGACACGCCACCTTCGCTTTCAGTGTCCGGTCGAATCCGGTTCGCCCCCGAAAGTTCTCAAATGCAAGCCGCGAACGGCCGATTCTGAGCCAATCTCGTTATCGGCTCGACGGCAGTCCACAGTTCAATCCTAGACCGGAGTGCCGAGGGGGACAAGGGTTGTCCGGCCGATGGGCGTCCTCGGCACACTCCGGTCAGGCCCCCAGTGCCGTGCTGCGGACTCACGCGATAGCCTCGGCTTGTCGCGCGCCGCTTGGCAGGCTCGAAGCAGTTCGCTTAAGTCGCCGTTGCAGGTGGTTCAGGGCCGGAGCGACTTTAGCGCGGTCCTGCCCTGCGACTAATCGCTTTAATTCCAAAGCGGCGATCGCGACCTGCTCGCTCGCCTCGCTGGTTTCGAGATTGGCCGATAGTCGCGGCGATAACCTGCCCAGGGCGGTTTGATCATCCCGTTCGACGGCCGCCTGCATCGCGCAAACCAGGGCCAACGCGTCGATCAACGCCAACTCGCTCCCTGCCGCGAGAGAATTCTCAGGCGCGCTGCGACCTGCCTCTTCGCAGGATCCGGCGCGGATGGCAGCGCGTTGTGCTGGCATTTCTGGCTGGATTGATTGGGGCGACGGGGATAGATCGCGGCGAGCCGATTCGGCTGCGACGCGAATTGTCTGCAATTGCTGGCGCAGGTCATCCAGTTCCCGGACATTGCTTTGCAACTGCCTCGCCGCGGGCCGCACAAGCCACCATCCCGCCAGAGGAATCGCGGCCAGGGCAAGGACTAGCACCCCTCGCTCCGTCCAGCGGAGGTGGGCGAGCTGCGCTCGGCTTTCCGCCTCGTATTGGTGAACGATGCGGTCCATCCCTTCGAGAAACCGGCGTTCAAACTTCTGCATGTCCGCGACGGCCTTGTTCAACGTGCGGTCATCGGTCGCGTCTAGTGGGCCGCCTCGTCCGGCCGAGATGAGATGCTTGCCGGCCGAGTCGATGGCCACGCAAGCTACGTGCAAATCCGAATACATCGAATCGATGGCAATACTGTGCGCGGCCGGAAGTGCCAGTTGCTCGTCTCCTCGAGCCAGCCCCCTCTGGTATCGAGACCACAGATCGAGCAATTGACGCAGCTCGATCGCCAGATTCTGTCGGTGGGGCCCGGGCGGAGTGGCTTGGATCATAAGAGCGCTCTTGGCAATCCGCTGGCTCAGAATCCGTTGCCGACTGGCGAGACCGACGATCCTCAACGTGCTCTCCTGCTGCTCGAGCGTTAGCTGTAAGAGGTATTGACCCGCGATCAGGAGCGATGCGCCCATCGCTGCGGCAATCACGTATCGGACGACGAGCCGACATGCCTCGATCGAGAATGAACCCGGTTGCTGCGAATTTGTGAGTATCCAGTTCCAGAGCATGTTGAATCCTTCGTGGGGTAGCGGCGTCAAAGCCTGATCGCGACATTCCGTAAACTGCCGATCGCTCCGAAAACAAACACCGAGTACTACTCGTCTCTCAAGTAGGACCGGGGGCCAGTTTGTCGCTCGTTGCACGGGACGCATGATGGCTGCCCGGCAGCGGAATGCCGAGCAGGCGAATCTTCTTGCGCAGGTGCCCGCGCGTGATTCCCAAAATGCGGGCGGCACGGGCCTGGTTTCCCGCCGTGTGCGCTAGTACCCGCGACATAACCTCACGTTCCATAACCGCAAATCCTTCGGCATGCAGTTCTTGGCTTCCCGCAGCGATGCGGGACGCGACGAAGGCTTGCCAATTGGTGACCGGCTCGGTAGTCGGCGTGACCAGATCGGGCGCTGCCGACGGTTGGCCGGAAGATGTGGGGAGCGCGGCCGCCCGGCTGCGCCACTGCAGGGCACGCGCGACCAGTTCATTGAGCCGCGCGATGTCGAGCGGCGGACAGAGCGTGGCGAAAACGGTCCGCCGCAATTCATCGGGCGGAGCCAATGCGGACTCTGGCCGCGCGATCAGGATCACGGGCGCTTGGGGATGAGCGTGTTGGAGTTGCCCCAAAAGTCTCCCCACGATTCCCGGGGTCTCGATCGTACCCAGCACAATCACATCGGGTTTCAGCCGGGCGCAGAACTCCACCGCTGTGTTCCCATCGGCAGCTGTGGCGAATTGATAGCCACTGCCAGCAAACCACTGATGCAGCATTCGCCGCGTCAGAGAGTCGCCATCGATGGCGATAACCCGCGGCGTGGAACAGGTGAGCGTTCGATCCTCGATCATGGCAGGAGAATTGACGGGGATCGGCCAAGCGGTGAGGTAGTCGCAAAGACCCTTTGCACACTGACAGTCGCAAGTGCGATGCCATGCGGGCCTAAAAACAGGCCGCCCGTGCATAAACTCAATTGCCGCCGCACCTTATAGGATCGAGCATGGTGCTGGCGTCGGGCCGCAGCGGTTGCTCACTGCTCTCGGTCTGCGCGCGCTCCGCCCGCGAAATAGGCGGTGAACGAATCCCCGCTTTTCAGAAAAAAGAGGCTTGCGCTCGTGCAATGGCCGCGCCTGTTACGCGCAAGTTGGCCACGGTTGAAACGTGCTCAGCGGCCCACGGCCTGCGAATCGCCGCTTGGGGCCGCGCCGCGACCAGCAACCGATCGCACGTCGATCATTGTCGCCGGTTTGTTGGTGATGATGCCGTCGATACCCGCCTCGATGAACTCGGCGGTTCGCCGCGGATCGTCGATCGTATAGACCCACGCTTTCTTGCCCAGTTCGTGGATAAAGTCGATTTGGGGTTTGCGCAGTTTTTCGTGATTCCAGACGATGACATCGGCGCCGGTGGCGGCAGCTGCGCGAATCTGCTCATCGGTTGCCGGTTTGCCGGAGAGGGCGCCCAAAGCGAGCGATGGCGATAGCTCGCGACAGGCCTTCACGAATTCCCAGTCGAAGGCCTGAACCACCACCCTATCGAGCAAATTTTGGCGCTCGAGGAGCTTGATCAAAGTGGCCGCGTCGCCGGCCTTGCGCTCGATCAGCGTCGTCGAGCCGGGTTGGATGGCGTCCAGCGACTCGAGGAGGGTCGGCAGCCTGGTGCCGCGAAATTTGTCGCTGAACCATAGGCCCGCGTCGAGCCGGGCCAGTTCGCCGGCGGGAAGATCGACGACGAGCACTTTTTCTTTGCCCAGCAATTCCTGGGCGTTGGTCGTCCGGTCGAGGTTGTCGTCATGGATGACGATCGGTACGCCGTCGGCCGAGTGGTGATAGTCGAGTTCGACGAGGTCCGATTTGGCCTCGAGCGCCTTGGCGAACGCCGGGAGCGTGTTCTCCGGAGCAATGCTGCTATTGCCCCGATGGGCCACAATGAGAACACCGGGCGAGGCCACGAGCTTCTGAGCTGGCGTCGGTTCCGCACCACGAGCCGTCATTCCGACCGCCGCAAGCATGAGACACCCGATTCCCGAGAAGCATCGTACCATTGCGGGATCCTGTGACGTTGGGGGATTCAGGAGGTGAAGGTTCAGTGTTCGAGATTGCAAGATGGCTCCCGTACTTTGGATCACTCACCCCACTGACAACTAACAAGTCACGGCTGCCTACCCCTCCATAACCTCATCCTCGCGCTTCTTCGCCAAATCGGCCGCGAGTCCCTCGTACTTCTTCGTAAGCTCCTGGACTTCGTCCTTTAGCTTGTCGCGGGCATCTTCGGTCAGCTCGCCGTCCTTTTCCCCCTGCTCGGCCGCTTTGTTGCCGTCGCGGCGGACGTTGCGAATGCTCACTTTGGCTTCTTCAGTCAGCTCCTTGATCCGGGCGACGAGCTTCTTGCGAGTGTCAGTCGTGAGCGGGGGCACATTCAGGCGAATCACTCGACCGTCGTTTTGCGGCGCAAAGCCCAGGCCGCTGTTGATGATGGCCCGCTCGATGTCCTTGATCGTGCTCTGATCGTAAGGGCGAATGACGATTTGCTGCGGTTCGGGAGCGCCGACACTGGCGAGCTGCTTCATCGGCGTCTGCGAGCCGTACACCTCGACCTTGAGAGAATCGACGAGCCCCGGATTGGCCCTTCCCGTACGAATGCCCGAAAGCTGTTGCTTCAGGTGCTGGAGTGCCTTGTCCATCCGGTCTTCCGTGTCCAGCAAAATATCGTCGGCTGCCATCTCCCGCGCCCTTGTGTGCCAGTTGAGTGAATCGATGGCTGATATCGTAACCTAGCGTCAAAAGACCGAAAACCGGCAAAGCACAAATTGTGAGAAATGCCTGAGTCTGTCATAGCGTCATTTCGCGAGCCGCAGCGATAGTCGCTCGGCCGCACCTCAGCCGGGGCAAGGCAACCTTCCATCGCGAAGTGCGGCACATGCCGCATCAGAGCTTCCCCAGGAGCGACCGCGATCACGACGGGCCGAGCATCGGGCGATCCAAGAAGTACGCTAATGCAAAGCGAAATCCGAGAACGACGAGAATTAACGCAATTTTTGGGTGCACCTCGCTTACGCTCGAGTTTACACCTAAAAACAGATTTGATGCGTAACTCACCGTCGGCTTGCCGTCTTCGGCAAGCGTTCAAAATTAGCCTGTTCCCCCGCATGCGATTTCGCTAAACTCCGGCGGCCCAAGTACTTGAAGCATTTTTCGGCCAAGGAGGGCCCGTATGGATTCGAACCTCCCGACGCAATCAAATCCAACCCCGCGCGTGTCGCTTGGGGAAGCCAGCCGGCTGTCCGTTGCGATCCTGGCTCGCAATTGTGCTGCGCCGCTTGCCGCCACCATCGAGAGCGTGCAGTGCATCGCCGACGAGATCGTCGTGCTCGATACCGGCTCGACCGACAATACCGTGACGATCGCCGTCGAGTGCGGGGCCCTCGTCCACCGTTACGCCTGGGAAGAAAACTTTGCAGCGGCCCGCAATGCGTGCCTCGCCAAGTTGAGCGGAGACTGGGTCCTGTGGCTCGACGCGGGCGAGACGATCACTGCCGGCGATGCCGCGGAGCTTTCTGAGTTTGTCACTGCCGGGGCCGATCCGGAGCACGTGTATCAGCTTGCGATTCAAGTTCCCGCCGCTCCGGGACAATTGGGAGCCGAACAAATTGTGGCGGTACGACTCCATCCGCGGCTGGCGGGTCTCGAGTTTACAGGTCGCTTGCGCGAGCGGCTCGACGACGCGATCGCCCGGCTCGACCTGCAAGTCGATCGGCTGCCGCTAGTGATTCATCGCTCGGAGCGCGATCACGAGCCGGCGGTCAAAGCGGCCAAGGCTCAGCGGAATATTCGCCTCGTCGATTTGGCCCTGGCCGAACAGGGACCCACTTCGGAATTGCACAATCTGCTGGGCGAAGCCTTTCAGATTTTGGGCGATTCGACCCGCTCCTCGCAGCATTATCACCGGGCGTTGTCGCTGGCCATGCCAGGCTCGCGCGATCAGCTTGAGGCGTACTACGGCCTGCTTACGTCGCTCGACGGGAGCGCGGCCGATCGGGCCGATCAGCTTTCGCTGGCGATGTTGGCGCTCGAACACTTTCCGCTCGATACGCAGCTCCTAGTGGCCCTGGGAGGCTATCTCCAGTCGCTCGAGCAGCCAGAACTAGCGGTTCGTTCGTTCGACGTCGCCTTTCGCCACGGACAGGTCGAAGGCCAAATCTGGCATCTCCCGGAAATTCGAGAAATCGCTGCATCGTGTGCCGCGGCGACGCTGGTGCAGCTCGGGCGGGACGACGAGGCCTGTTCGCTCCTGGAAGCGGCGGTGCGGATTTGCCCCCAGTCGCACCGGCTGGTGATTCAACTCGTGGAACTGCACGTCCGACATGGCCGGCGCGACGAGGCGCTGGAGGCGGCAGCGGGATTTCCCGCGGTGGCCGTCGGCGAGCGTTTGGCGACGGCCGCCCGCGGGGCATGTCTCGCCAAGATCGAGCAGTGGCCTGCCGCCGCCGACCTCCTGCAGGCGGCTCTACTCGACGGCTGTCGCGAGCGATTCTGCCTCGAGTGGCTCACCAAAAGCTGGCTGGCGCTAAGGCGTCCGCTCGAGGCGCGGGGAGTCCTGCAGATCTGGCGGAGCTTCGATCCGGCCCCTCCGGAGATTGCCCGACTGGACGCCGAAATCGACAAACAACTGGCCGAGCAGGCGGTCCGAGTCGATCCCCCGAGCCCACCGGCCAGTGGCAAACCGGCCGCAGCCGCCAGGCCGCCGGTCTCGATCGCACGACGCCAATAGCCCCCCGTCGCACCTGGAAATTGGGCTCGTTGGGCGATGCCGCGCATCGTCCTTATGGACGCAACCCAAGCCGCGGTGTCGCACGGCCGGAGCCGAATCAGGGCTTCGACCTACGAAAACAGCCGCTCCGTTCGGCACAGCCGGCACTACTATCGCTGTCTGACGACGAATTGTGCCCGAAAACGGAGTTTCGCTCGATTATTAAATTGACACCTGATCCCTGCGCTATAGGTTTTTGGTGTTCCGCTAGGCACCCCACTCCCTAGCGAACCCAATTCAGGCTTTCTCACCCCCGTGATGGGCGAGCCCGGCCTTTGGTCGGGCTCGCCTGTTTTCTTTACGGGCATTCTATACGCCGCAAGCTGTGGCTGGCGCGGCGGAGCAAACCGCCTGACACTGGCCAATCTCTAGCCGGGTACTCATAATGGAGAAATACTTCCATCCGCCCTCTCCCTGGATGGTCGAGTGTCTAATCTGCAAAACTCGTCTGTCTCGGGGTCCCCCGCCGTGGAATCCTCCGAAAACGCTCCTGGCGCCGCGGCGGCCACCGCTCCTCCGCCGCGTGCCCGCGGAAACCTGGGCCAGCGTGTCCGTTCGCTCCGCCTGTCGCACGTGCCGGAGCAGAGATTCAGCTTGCGGCCTTATTTGGCCGCCGTACTTTTTGCGGCGCTGGTCGCTATCGGCTGGTACGGCTGGAATGGCATGGGGGGCCAACGCACGGTGGCCGAATCTTCCCCTGCGACAACCGACGACATATCGGCGGAAACCAGCGATAAGAGTACGGCGGGTGGGACGCCCCGACCAGCTGCGAAACGCAAAGCCGCCGGCGCGCCGCCGGGCGAGATTGCCCTGGAATCGAAGGGATACATCGTCCCCGCGCATCAGATTCTGGTGAGCCCCAAAGTAAGCGGCATGATTATGCAACTCGACCTCGAAGAGGGGCGGAGAGTCAAAAAGGGGGATATCCTGGCAGTCCTCGAAACGACCGACTATCAGTCCGATTACGATCGCTCGAAAGCAGCGGTGAAACTGGCCCGCGAGAAGCTCCGCGAACTCGAGAACGGCAATCGGCCCGAAGACATTCAGCAGGCCGCGGCCGAACTGGGCGAAAGCCAAGCCCAACTTACCCAGCTGGAAGCCGAATGGAAACGGAGCGTTGACCTCCTCAACAAAACGTCGATCTCACAGCAGCAGTACGAACAGGCCGAAAGCCAATATCGGGCAATGTTCCAGCGGGTCGAGCGCTTGAAGGCGGCCCTCGCCCTGCTCAAGATAGGCGAACGCGAAGAGCGGATCGAAATGGCCAAGGCCGATGTCGCTTCGAGCGAAGCGGAGCTGATGAAGGCCGAGTGGCGGCTGGGGAACTGTACGATTCGCGCGCCGATCTCCGGCACCATCCTCCGCAAGAACGCGGAGGAAGGGAATATCGTCAACCCGATCGCGTTCAACGGCAGCTTCAGCCTGTGCGAAATGGCCGACCTCTCGGACCTCGAGGTGGAGCTCGACATTCAGGAGCGTGACATTTCACTCCTCTCGGTGGGGCAGAAGTGCCGCGTTCGAGCCGAAGCGTGGCCCGACCGGGTGTACGACGGCGTTGTCGATCGACTACTGCCCATCGCCAACCGCTCCAAGGGAGCGGTGCCTGTGCGAGTCAAAGTGACGATTCCCGCCGACGAAGAAGGCATCTACCTGAAGCCTGAAATGGGGGCAATCGTGACGTTCCTCAATCCTCCGCCGCCAACTGAACTGGCGGAGACATCTGAAACGGCCGCGGTCGAGCCGTAGTGATTGCATCCACAGCGGCCTCGGCAATTCTAGCGGCGAATTCCCTTCCTCGTACAACCAGTAACGCCTCCGATGGGCCACGACAATACGATCCTGCGGGTCACCGACGTTCACAAGTACTTCCGCCGCGGCAGCGAACGGGTCGATGTGCTGAGCGGTTTGAATCTAGAGGTCGGCGAAGGAGAGTTCTTCGGCCTGATGGGGCCCAGCGGTTCTGGCAAAACGACGCTCCTCAACCTGATCGCTGGACTCGACGTTCCGAGCGAAGGAGAAGTGTGGGTCGGCAGCAACTGCATTTCGCGGATGTCGGAAAGCCAACTCGCGACGTGGCGGACGCGGAACATCGGCTTTGTATTTCAGTTCTATCACCTGCTGCCAGTGCTGAGCGCGTTTGAGAATGTCGAACTGCCGCTGTTGCTATTGCCGCTCTCAGCCGGGCAGCGGCGGCAGCAGGTCGAAACGGCGCTGGACCTCGTCGGATTGAAAGACCGGATGTGGCACCGCCCCGGGCAGCTTTCGGGGGGGCAGCAGCAACGGGTCGGCATTGCGCGGGCAATTGTCACCGATCCCCTGCTCATCGTGGCCGACGAACCGACGGGCGATCTGGACGCCAAATCGGCGGTCGAAATCCTCGACCTGCTCGAAGAACTGCGGAGCGGCCTGGAAAAGACGATCATCATGGTGACGCACGATCCGCGGGCCGCGCGGCGGTGCGATCGCGTGCGGCATCTCGACAAGGGGCAGGTGGTCGACGGCTCGGCACTGCAGGGAGAGCATGTCGAGGAGCATGTCGGATGAAGCTTCTCGGACTGATGCTCAAAAACATTCGCCGCAACTGGATAGCGTCGATCCTGGCGTCGGCGGCCACGATCATGCTCGTCTTGATGGTGACGCTCGTCTGGTCGGTCCTCTCGTTTCTCGATCAGGTGACCGCCGAGAAGAGCAAGGACCTCAAGGCGATCATCACCGAGCGGTGGCAGATTCCGAGTCAGATGCCGTATTCGTACGCCGCGACGCTGACCGAAGGGGCCGCCCGAACCGACGACGACATTCGGCCGATCGACTCGATGACCTGGTCGTTTTACGGCGGCACGACGGACATCAAAAATCGCACGCTCGACAACACACTATTCGCCTTCGCGATGGAGCCCCAGAAGCTCCGCACCATGATGGACGACCTCGACTCTTTGCCGCCCGACCAGGCGGCCGAGCTCGATGCGGCGATCGCCAAGATGGACGAGAACCGCCTGGGCACGATCGTCGGCCTCGATCGGCTCGAAGCCTTAGGCAAACGCGTTGGCGACCGGATCAAGCTGTTCGGCATCAACTACCGCGGCATCGATCTGGAACTGGAGATCGTGGGGACGTTTCCGCGGGGCCGGTACGACAAGTCGGCCGTGATTCACCGCGACTATCTAAACGCAGCGGTCGACGCCTGGCCGCGCGAACACAATGGCGAGGAGCATCCGCTCGCCCAGAAGAGCCTCAACCTGGTCTGGATCAAAGTGCCCGATTCCGACGCGTTTCAGAAAGTCGCCGACCAGATCTCCTCGTCGCCCTACTATTCGAGCCCGGCGGTGAAGTGTGAAACGGCCTCCTCGGGAATCGGTTCGTTCCTCGACGCCTATCGCGACCTGATCTGGGGAATGCGGTATCTGCTCGCGCCGGCTTGTCTGGCCACGGTCGCCGTGGTGATGTCGATTGCCATTGGGATCGGCGTCCGCAAGCGGCAGATGGAACTCGCCGTGATGAAGGTGCTCGGGTTTCGTCCGCGGCAGATCCTGATCATGGTGCTGGGCGAATCGCTTCTCTTGGGGACGGCGGCCGGTCTGATCAGCTCCTGGGCCACGTGGTATCTCGTGAACAACCTCTTGGGGGGCATTCCCTTTCCGATCGCGTTCTTTCCCTCGTTCATGATCGACGATGGCGCGCTCTGGTGGGGCCCGGCGGTCGGTGGCGGAGCGGCGCTCCTGGGCAGCGTGTGGCCGGCGTGGTCGGCCTGTCGGGTGAAGGTCTCCGAGGTGTTTTCGAAAGTGACGTGATGACTCAGCCGGGACTACTCGTTCTGCTTGCCGCCAACTTCACGCTGCCGCAACTCGCGCCGTGGAGCCTTGCGCCACTGGCGATGGGAGTGGTCTTTGCGCTTCTCTTGGCCGTCCTCGGCCGGGTGCCGCTGCGCTATAACGTCCGCAATTTGCAGGTTCGCTGGACCACCACCGGGCTGACAGCCGTGGCGTTTGTCATCGTGCTCGGGCTGCTCACGATGATGTTGGCCTTCGTCAACGGCATGTACAAGCTGACCGAGCAAAGCGGACAGCCGGGCAATGTGCTCGTACTTTCGGAAGGCTCGACCGACGAGTCGTTCAGCAATCTGGGCTTTTCGGATGTCGGCGATATCGAGCTGCAGCCGGGCGTGTCGCGAAACGAAGAGAACCGGCCGCTCTGCAGCCGGGAGACCTACGTCGTGGTGAATCAACCGGTGCAGGTGCGCGAGCCGGGCCGGCCCAACGGCCGCTTCACGCAAGTCCGCGGCGTCGACGATCCGGTTATCTCGGGAGACGTGCACGGCCTCGAACTGTTGCCCGGCGGCCGCTGGGTCGGACAAGCCGGGGTGCAGAAACTGGCCGATGAGCAGGAAGCGATCGAAGCGGTGGTTGGTGAGGGAATCGCCCGCGAGCTGGGCCGCGACCGGCTGCCCGAGGCCCGCGCGAAAGCGAAAAATCCCGAGCGGATCGACGTGGGAGAGACGTTTCCGCTGGGAGGGCGCACGTGGGTCGTCGTCGGCGTAATCCGCTCGTCAGGCTCGACGTTCGATTCCGAAATCTGGGCCAAGCGGGACATCGTCGGCAAGATGTTCGGCAAACAGGGCTACTCGACGCTCGTCCTGCGGACGGAGAGTCCGGCGGCAGCCCAGACGCTGAAGGACTTCCTCAACAAGGACTATGAAAAGGCTTCCGTGCAGGCCTATGTCGAGACCGAGTATTTCGCCAGCCTATCGGAGACCAACAAGACGTTTCTCTACGCGATTGTCGTCGTCACGGCGATCATGTCGCTCGGCGGGATTTTCGGCGTCATGAATACGATGTTTGCGGCTGTGAGCCAGCGGAGCCGTGATATCGCCGTCTTGCGAATTCTCGGCTACTCGCGACTCCATGTCCTGGCCTCCTTCCTGCTTGAATCGCTCGTACTGGCGATTCTCGGCGGGACGCTCGGCTGCCTGATCGGCGGGCTCATGATTCATGGCCGCCAGGCAGCTAGCATCGTCAGCAGCGGTCAGGGTGGCGGCGGCAAGTTTGTCGTGCTCGAAATGCTGGTCAGCGGCGATATCGTCGCGGTCTGCCTGGCGATAGCGCTGGTCATGGGAATCCTCGGCGGGCTCATTCCGTCGATCCTGGCGATGCTGATCCGGCCGCTCGAATCTCTCCGCTGAACGAGCGTTATCCCAAAAAGTTCGGCTGCAAGTTAAAATCTGCTTGCACTCACCCCAGTGGCGGGATTAAAACGTGCGGTCAGCCGCAGGCGGTGGTACATAACGCTGCGGCAGTTCCCGTTTAATCCCCCATTGAGGTGTGACATGAAGACCGCTCTGCTTGCGACCGTATTGGGCTTGGCAGTCCTGTTAAGTGGCGAGGCGGTCTATGGGAGCGACATCGCGTCGTCTTCTCCAATCCCGGCGATCGCCACGCAAACAGGCACGCCGATCGTGTTGGCTCAGTATTCAGACAACTCGTCGTCGACACGCGTCCGTATTCCGCGCGGCGCAATCCGGCTGGCCGTCGGAGCGGTTATCCTGGTTATTGGGGGAGTCGGCTGGGTGATCAAGCAAATGGCATCGTAGTGCCTCAGGCCATTGATTGGTTCGCATCCGCCAACGCACGCGCACCCTGTCGCCGGATCAGGCGGCGCGCCATCATAGCGCCGCTTTCGTCAAGAGCCGTTCGGCTGGGAGTCGAGGCGTGCTCGCGATTGGACACCGCTGAGTGGGAATGCGTTGATGAGCGATGCCGTCGCTGTGGTTTTGGCCGCCGGGATGGGAACCCGGATGAAGTCGGACCTGCCGAAGGTCCTGTGCCCCCTTTTGGGCCGGCCGATGATCGAGTTCGTGCTGGATTCGCTCGCGGCTGCGGGCGTCAAGCGAATCATTGCAGTCGTCGGCTACCGGGCCGACGACGTTCGCCAAGCACTCGCCAGACGGTCCAATATCGAGTTTGCCCTGCAGGAACAGCGGCTGGGAACTGGTCACGCGGTCCAGATGGCCGCCCCGCAGCTCGCCGGCCACACCGGGCCTGTCCTCATCGTGGCCGGAGATTCTCCCCTGCTGCAGGCTGCCTCGGTCGAGAAGCTCTTGGCTTACTATGCCGAGCATCGGCCCGCCTGCCTCTTGGGAACGCTGCACAAGCCGAATCCCTTCGGGCTCGGGCGGATCGTTCGTGATGATGCGGGCAATTTTCAGGGAATCGTCGAGGAAAAGGACGCCACGGAGGCCCAGCGGCAAATTACGGAAGTGAATATGAGCACCTACGTATTTGCCGGCCCGGAATTGTTGCACTCGCTCGCGCAGCTGCGTAACGACAATCGCCAGCGCGAGTTCTATCTGACCGATTGCCCCGGCATTTTGCGCAGCGAGGGGAAGCGGGTCGAGGCACTGCCAGTGCTGGCCGAGTGCGAAGCCCTGAGCATCAACACCCCGGAAGAACTGGCCCTCGTCGAAGCGGCGATGCGGGATTTGGGCTATAGTGGAGCTTCATGAAAGACGGCGAAGCCTCCGAATCCTGGTTCGCGGCTGCGGCGGCCTGTTGCCGACCGGCGCCGCTCGGTAGTTGTACCCTCACTGGTCATCATGCGCGAGCTCAAGATATTCAGCGGGCAGGCGAATCGCGCCCTCGCCAAGGCCATCTGCAACTTCCTGCACCTGCCGCTGGGGGAAGTGACGCTCGGAAAATTTCCCGACGGCGAGAACTTCTGCAAAATCGAAGAGGACATCCGGGGCCGCGATATCTTCCTCATTCAGCCGACCTGCCCGCCGGTGAATGACAATATCTTCGAACTCCTGATCATGATCGACAGCTGCAAGCGGGCGAGCGCTGCACGGATTACGACGGTCATTCCCTACTTCGGCTATGCCCGCCAGGATCGTAAAGACGAAGGGCGGGTGCCGATCACGGCCAAGCTGGTGGCGAATCTGATCACGCGGGCCGGGGCCGACCGCGTCCTGACGATGGACCTCCACTCGCCGCAGATTCAGGGCTTTTTCGACGTCCCAGTCGACAACATGTACGCCGCGCCGGTCCTGTACGACTTCGTCGAATCGATCGACGTGGCTCCCGACAAGCGGATCGTCGTTAGTCCCGACGTCGGGAGCATCAAGCGGGCTCTCGGCTACGCCAAGCGGCTCGGGTCGCGGCTGGCGATCGTCGACAAACGCCGCGACAACGCCACCGAAACGCGGCAAGAGCACCTGATCGGCGGACCGGTCGAGGGAATGGTCGCCGTCATGTTCGACGACATGATCAGTACGGGCGGCTCGATCGTCGGGGCAGCAACAAAGCTCAAGGCGCTCGGGGCCGCCGAAATTTACGTCGCGGCGACGCACGGCGTACTGTGCGGCAAGGCGATCGAAAAACTGCACGATTCGCCGATTACCACACTCGCCGTGACCGACACGATTCCGCTCACACCCGACAAGGTGTCTCCCAAGATCAAGACCCTGTCGGTCGCCCCGCTCTTGGCCGAGGCGATCAAGCGAATCCATCACGATCAGTCAATTAGCATCCTGTTCGACCGGGCGGAAGGATAGTCTGCGGCGGGCTTGGCCTTTACGCCACCTTGCGCCCTACGCGCTTTCGGCCTGGTAACGCGGCCTAGCGTCCTCCTCGTCTCCGCTGTCGTCGGTCATCTCGTCGCTCTCTTCGTCCGCTTCGTGCCTTGAGCGAACGTCGTCGTCCGCAGGATCCTCTGGCCATGGCTCGGGCAAGATGCGATTTCTTTTGCCGGGTGGGGCTGACGCGGATCCTCCGCTGGCGCGACCGGCGGAGGCCGCGGGCGGGTCGTCCTCCGCGGCATTGTAACCCTGCATCCGCTCCCAATCGGCGGGAGAAATGAGGATTTCGCGGGCTTGGCTGCCGTTGTACTGTCCGACGATGCCGTCTTCAGCCATGAAATCAATCAGCCGAGCGGCCCGACCGTAGCCGATCCCCAGCGCTCGCTGCAGGAGCGACACGCTGCCGCGCCCCTCGCGAACGACCAGATCGACCGCCGACTCGTACAGTTCGTCGCGTTTCTGAAGACCGCCCCCCGGCTTGGCCGCCGATTCCTCGCCGGCCGGATCCTTCACCTGGATGTTGACCAGTTCCTGCACAAAGTGCTGCTCGCCCCGGCTGCAGCAATCGACAATGTGGTTGATCTCTTCGTCGCTGAGGTACGTCCCCTGGCCGCGGAGGAGCGTGCTCGTGCCCGGCCAGAGGAACAGCATGTCGCCGTTGCCCAGCAGCTTGTCGGCCCCCATCTCGTCGAGCACGACGCGACTGTCAGTGCGGCTGGCGACCTGAAACGCAATCCGGGCCGGCAGGTTAGACTTGATGAGCCCCGTGATCACATCGACCGTCGGCTTCTGCGTCGCGAGAATCAGGTGAATCCCGACCGCCCGACTCTTTTGGGCGAGGCGGATAATGTGCTGCTCGACCTCCTTGCCGCTGGTCATCATCAAGTCGGCCATTTCGTCGGCCACGATCACGATGAACGGCAGTTGCTGCGGAATCGACGCCCGCTCTTCGTCGTTCTCGGGCTGCAGCCGTTCCATCAGCTCCTCTTCGCCGAGCTGGTTGTAGCTGCTGATATGCCGCACTCCCGCCCGGGCCAGCAGGGCATAGCGTTCCTCCATCTTCTCGACGGCCCAGGCCAGGATCGCCTCGGCCTTTCGCATGTCGGTCACGACAGGGTGCATCAAGTGCGGCAGACGGGCATAGCCTGAAAGCTCGACCATCTTGGGGTCGATCATCAGCATCCGCACTTCGTCCGGGCGGCGGGTCATGAGGATCGACGAGATAATCGCATTGAGGCACACGCTCTTGCCGGTGCCGGTACGCCCGGCAATCAACAGGTGCGGCAGCGTCGAAAGATCGACAGTCAGGGCGTTGCCGCTCACGTCCTTTCCGAGGAAGAGCGGAATCCGCATCTTCTTCGTCTTGCCGTTGGCCTCTTCGATCACTTCCCGCAGCCTGACGACCTGCCGCTGCTCGTTGGGCACCTCGATACCGACGGTGTTCTTGCCGGGAATCGGCGCGACGATCCGCACGCTGGGCACCCGCAACGCAATCGCCAGATCGTCGGCCAGACCCGTGATCTTCGACAGGCGCAGTCCCGCTTCGAGCTCGACTTCATACTGCGCAATAACGGGCCCCGTCTCGATCTCGACGACCTTCACCGTGAAGCCGAAATCGAGGAAGGTCTTCTCGAGAATCTTGGCTTTGCGGCGGACTTCGGTCGCCTGGGCCTCGAAGTTGACATCGTCGCTCGGCAGGAGCAGCTCGATCGACGGCAGTTCGTACTCGTCGTCGGTTACCGGGCTGGCTTCGCTCATCCGCCGCATCAGCTCTTCCCGCTCCCGAGCCGCTGCTTCCTGTTTGCGGTCGCTGGGGCTCTTCACGCGCAACGGACTGGCGGCCGAATCCTGGCGGGTTATGGTCTCGGTCACAGAAGTGGCAGCGACCTTTTTGTCGGCCGGGGTCACCACCTTGAGCTGGACCGTCTGGTCTTCCTCCGTGGTGGTGCGGGCCGCAGCCGGCCGGGGCGCGGACTCGGTCGGCAAGGCGGCTGGTTCCGACGTCTTGCCGCGCATCTTGACCGGTACGCCCGACAGATCGGGCAGTCCGTCGTGATCGAGATCCGAACGACTTCTCTTGCTGCTCGTCGCTTTCGCCGCCACACCGGCCACAGCTACTGGAGCCCCCGCAGCGCCTGCTGGCCGCCGGACGAATTGCACGACGAAGATCATCCCCCGAATCAGCGCATAGTCGGTCGCCAGCAGAAGTCCTCCCAGCGTGACGCTGCTGGCGATGATGAGTGAACCGGCGGCGGCAAAGTGCATTTGGGCGACGCCGCGGCCCAAGGCACCCAAATAGCCCCCGGAGCCAATCACCGGCCCCGGTGAGTAAGACGGCAGTGCGATCGCCGCGATGGTCGTCGCGCCGAGCAGCGAGGCGATCCAGCCGAGGGCCCGCATCGCCGGCATGTCGATTTCGTTGCGCCGCAGGAGTTGCCAGTCAAGCACTGCCAGCGAGACGACAAAGTAATACGCCCCGAGCCCCAGCAGAGTGAGGAGCCCGTCGGCGGCGAGCGCCCCCCAGGCGCCGCACCAGTTGGTCGCTGCCGTGTGCGGTGGATGGACCAGCGAATCGGGCTGGTAGATGAAGGAGAGCGGCGCCAGCGGCCGGGGAAGCGGATCGGCTGGGTCGTAACTGGCCAGGGCAGCTGCCAGAAACACGACGAGCGCACCAAGGCCCAGCGCGGCCAGATCACGGCGAACGTTGCGATGGTCGAGCATGGGCGCGCAGCACTCAACGCGACAGGTTCCCAGGGCGCGTCCATGCCCGCACACTTCCGTACTCTCTCGATTTCGGCGCTCGAGGCGGGCGTCAGCCAGTTTTCCGTCGGCTGGCGATCAGGTTTGCCTGACGATCCCCCGTAGCAGAATCGGCAGGGGTGCCGTCGAAAGAGAGCCACTCCACGGTGCCCGGACTCCGTTCCACGAGAAGTGTAGCTCGCGGCTGAGCCCGTGCCGGCAAAGAATCGCCGGCACGTGCACTCTAACGCAGATTATTTCGGCCGATCTGCGGGTTGACCAAAATGTAGCGGCTGTGCGGTGAACAGCCCGGCGCGCCGGTCGCACGCCGTGCGACGTGGGTGGGCGTGGTTGCTGGGTATAAGGATGCTTATTTTGCCAACTTGCTCACTTGCTCGAGGGCGGTAGTCGCCTTGACCCGGCCGCCGTGAGTCTTGCTAATCTGCGCAAACCGAATCTTGCCGGTCGGATCGATCACGAACGTCGAGGGGTAGGCCGTTTCCTTTTCGGCGTCCCACCGCAGGTGATACTTATTCGTAAACGTATAGTCGGGATCGGTCACCAGATACACATTTTCCGGCAGCGCATGGCCGCGGAGGAACTCCTGGGCTCGCTCGCCGAGACTCAGCTTCGCCCCGGGATACACGAGCACAATCTTCGCCCCGGCACTGGCGAACTTCTTCGCCTGCGCGGTGAATTCGCCAACTTGCGCGCTGCACGCCGGGCACTGATATCCCGGATAACCCCGCAGGACAACCAGCACCACGGGACCCTCCTTCAGAAGAGCCTTCAGATTGACCGATTCGCCATCGAGGGCGGAAAGGGCAAAGTCGGCCGCCTGATCGCCGACGGCTGGCGGCTTGTCTGCCGCAGCGGCCGTGCTTCCCGCGAGCAAGATAAAGCATCCTGCTAATGCCAGGCCCACTGTGGACCATCGGGTCGAATGTTTCGCCGTTCGGACCTGCATGCTCAATCCTCTCTCGATAAGGGGTAGTAGGGTTCTAGAGCTTGGATGCCCCAATGGCGACAGAGGTTACCTTGGCCGGCAAGCTATTTTTCCTGGTAAGTTGCGCGGCCCAGCCCGTCCCGTTTCAGCCCCGATATCCTATACTTGCCGTCTTGCTCGTTCATCCATCGCAAACTGGCCTGTTGCCAGCCCATCGTCCATGCTTAAGCGAATTCTTGTTACCGGCGGCGCAGGGTTTCTCGGTTCCCATCTGTGTGAGCGGCTGGTCGAAATGGGGCACGACGTGATCTGCCTCGACAACTTCTTCACTAGCCAGAAAACCAACGTCGCGCACCTGCTGGGCCGGCCCAACTTTGACCTGATCCGGCACGATGTGACGATGCCGATCTGGCTCGAGGTGGACGAGATCTACAACCTCGCCTGCCCAGCCGCCCCCGGCCATTATCAATTCAATCCGATCAAGACGATGAAGACGTCGGTCCTGGGGGCGATTAACGTCCTGGGAATGGCTCGCCGTTGCCGGGCCAAGGTGCTGCAGGCGAGCACGAGCGAAGTCTACGGCGACCCGACGGAGCATCCGCAGCGCGAGTCGTACCGCGGCAACGTTAACCCAATCGGGCCGCGAGCCTGCTACGACGAAGGTAAGCGGGCGGCTGAAGCCCTGTTCATGGATTACCATCGCTCGAATCGGATCAACATCCGCATCGTGCGAATCTTCAATACTTATGGCCCGCGGATGCATCCGTTCGATGGCCGCGTAGTGTCGAACTTTATCCGGCAGGCCCTCTGCGGCGAAGACATCACCCTCTTCGGCGACGGCTCGCAGACCCGCTCGTTCTGCTATCGCGACGATCTGGTCGAAGGGCTGATTCGGATGATGGACGCCCCGGACGAATTTATCGGACCCTGCAACCTGGGCAATCCCCACGAGTTCACCGTCCGGCAACTGGCCGAGATGGTTGTTGAGCTAACCGGCGCGAAGTCCAAGATCGTCTACGAGCCGCTCCCGGCCGACGACCCGACCCGCCGGCAGCCCGACATTTCGCTGGCCCGCACGAACCTCGGCTGGGAACCCAAGACGCAGCTCCGCGAGGGACTTACGAAGACGATCGACTGGTTCCACAAGATCAAGCTCACCGACTACCGCCCGCCGACGCCGAATTATTGATGGGGCAGCGGTCCGTTTTCAGTGGTCAGTGGGTGGAGGGCAACAAGAGTTCGTCGCGATTCCCTCCCAACTGACAACTGACCTCTGGCGACTGACAATGCATGTATGACAGCTGACCGCACTCGGCCGTTCGAGCACCTCCGCCACAAGCCGCCGACGCCGCTCGAAGTGCCGCGGGAACTCGTGCTGTGCTGTGCTCCGATGCGGAGCAATGTGAACCTGTCGAACATGGTCCGGACTGCCGGTTGCTGCGGTGTGACGCGGGTCATCGCCTGCGGCAGCCCGAAGATCGACCGGACGATCGCCCGCGACGGGGCCGATCAGGTGCAGATCGAGGTCCACCGGACGCTGCCGCCGGTGCTCAAGGCCCTGAAGGCCGAGGGGTACACGCTCGTCGGCCTCGAACAGGCGACGAACTCCGTTAGCCTGCACGAATACCAGTTTCCCCGCCGCACGGCGCTGGTCATGGGGAACGAGCGCCTCGGCCTTACCGAGGAAGAACTGACGCTCGTCGACGTCGTCGTCGAAATCCCCGTCTGGGGAATGCCACACGCCTACAACGTGGCGACGAGCGCGGCGATGGCGATGTATGAATACTGCAAGCAGTGGCCGCGGTGATTGCTACTTTGCACGCCCTTGGGAAAGTAACTCAAAGGTAAAGCGGTGTTTCCCAGAGTAGATGGGACCTGCATTGTTCCCGGCAAAAGCTAGTTTGGCCGTTTCGTTCAAGTACTCATTGCCAGTAGTCGAAAGCACAGCCATGTCGCTATTCGTCGCGATCAGCACGATCGTTCCGCTCGAGTTCGAGACAAGTGCCTCGTCAGGGTAGTAAGGCGTGCGGAGGTCCGGATTGTCACCCGCATTAAAGTTGCGCCACGGATCGTTCAAGAACTCACGTGCCACGAGTGCCACAGCACGGGTCTGACCAATCTGGAGCAGCATGGACCTGCCATCGGAATTGATCTGGTCGATCTTCCCCGTTACTACCAGAACGTTGCCGACCCGCAGGCGGCGCGCCACTTCCAGAGGCACGACATCACCGATTGCAAGCGGCGTCAGGTAGTAAGACGAGCTTTCCCCCGTCTCATTTTTGGAATCATGTTCACTTGAAAACGATACGGCGCCCCAGGCATGTGAAATGCGGCAGAGAACGTTTTCCGTCGTGACGTGATCAACGACCAAATTCAATCGTACATCACCGCCGGACCAGGCTCTTACCTGCGCGCTTATGTCCTCGGCCGCACTTTCATAGAGGAAAGCGTTGTCGCGCAAGTTGAACACTCGTTCACGCGCGACCACGAATTCATCGAGTGTCGAATTCGTCAGTGGAGGTTGTGGAGGTACTGCCTCTACGATCCCTGCCAGCAGCGACCCGATGACGAAACCAGATGCGACCAGAAATTGACGCGATCGCATGCCGAGTCTTCCCGTGGAGCGAAAAAGGGGTCGATCACACGGGCAAGTATGGCAAAGTCCCCTCCACCAAGCAAGCAATTCGTTTTGCGTTAGGGTCAGGATCGCTTCGCCAGGCGCTCTCGCGGGCGAGTAACAAACGTTACTTCACCTCCAAACTCTGCGCCTTGCGGGCCAGATCTACAAACTCAGCCCGGTAGCCCCCCGGATCGTGGCCGAGCGTACTCGCCGCGATTTCGGCCACCGCGGCCATATTGCCCGTTCCCGCGTGCTCACTGCCGCGGAGGAGCATCCCGAAGCTGGCCACGGCTGCGGCGAATTGCAGATCAGGCGAGGCCGAGCCGAACCGCCCGCCGCGGTCCTTGAGCGGGAACTCGACCAGCCGGCTCTCGACCCCTTCGGGCTCCTTATAGCGGAGCTTGAGCGTGAGCAGTTCGCCACTGACAGCCGCGTCGGTCAGCCGCGTGCCGGACTTCTGACTTCCGACCTCCGATTTCGGACTTCCGTCGCCTGCCTCCTGGCTCCTGCCTCCTGGCTGCTGATACCGCAGTGGCTCAGATGGCGGCGCAGCGATGCCGCCCGCCTCTGCTCCCACAGGCACCAGCTCATACAGAGCCGTCACCGCGTGCCCGGCGCCGATCTCGCCGGCGTCTTTCTTGTCGTCGTGAAAATCGGCCGCCGCCAGGACGCGGTTCTCGTAGCCAAGCAGCCGGTACGAGGCGATCTGGGCCGGGTTGAACTCGATCTGAATTTTCACATCCTTGGCGATCGTCACCAGGCTGCCGCTCAGTTCCTCGACGAGCACCTTGCGCGCTTCGCGGACGCTGTCGACATAGGCATACACGCCGTTGCCG
>JALORD010000199.1 GCA_025459145.1 Pirellulaceae bacterium
ACGTCTGGCGGGCGATCGGCCCTGACCTAGATCAGCTTCAGGAGTTCAAGTTCGCGGCGCACGAGAGTGGTATTTGGGCGATGCGGTTCTCGCCCGATAGCCAAACGCTGCTCACGGGGGCAGAGGACGGACTGGTCAAGGTTTGGCGGCTCAATGAACTGACCGAACCGTTGCGGATGCGCTTACTGGTTCATGATTCTGGCGTCATCGAAGTAGCCTATTCCGCCAGCGGTGAGGAAATGGTAGCGGCCTGCGGTAACGGAGACCGGGCCTACATGCGACGGCGGGGGAGCGGCTATGAAGTGGCCACACGTGAAAAGAGTCCCTTCGCGGTGGCGGCTCGCTTCACGCGCGATCTAGGTTCGTCGGTGATCGCGACACCGGCACGACCGAGGCTGAGCGCGCTGCAGCGCGGTAACCCGAAACCCCTTTGGACTCACGAGGTTGACGGACTAAGGAGAGAATTCGAACTCTCCGCGGATGAGCGCGTAGTAACCATTGTGGCCGAGATTGATGAGCAACGGCGCTATGCTCGTACCTATGACACGCTGAGCGGAACTTCTGGAGCCGAGACTCCACTCCCCGACAGACTAAACTACGCGGCAGTTGTGCGTGGCGGCCGGGGAGTGATAGGTCAAACGACAAATGGAATATCAATCCTGGATTTCGCTACGGACAAAGTCGACGAGGTCAAATACTCGCAACCATTCACCACGAGCGCGCTAGCCTTTTCGAGCAAATCTCTCCTCTACGCCGCTGGAACCACCCGAGGGGAAGTACTGATCTTGTCTGCCGAGGAAGCTAGGCCGCTTTGGTCTCATGCCGTATCGGACAACTTCATTCTGGCCCTGGCATTTTCTGCCGATGATCGACTCCTTGCCGCCTCATGCCTCGATGGAACGGTCACGGTAATCCACCTGGCGTCGCGACAGGTGCTTGCCACACACCAGCTCTATCCACTGAAACCCGTGCGACTCTGCTTTTCGCCCGACAGTACGGAGTTGGCCTGCGGTCTGTGGGGCAATGAATTTCTGGGCCGCGGCGGCGTGATCGTGCTTAATCTTGGGTTTGGTGCGCCTCGGTAGGCGTCCGAGAACTATTGACCGACTCACGTCAGGTCCTAAAGGCAGTCAAAACGTGAACTGGCAACGAACGAGATCCCCCTTCTCGCCGAGGCTAGATTTCCTGCGCGTGCGGAAAGCGGAACTTGTGGATCGCAGGGTAACAAGCGTTCACCTACCGAACCACAAGCGTGCGAATCATTGCAAGGATGCCCGCCTTGATTACCTCAGGCAGCGCCGGCCAAGCGTCAACCACGGCCGCCAACTCGGGGTCCAAAATGGCATTCTGTGGTTCAAGTGCGCCGGATTCTGCGCCGCTTTGGTCGACAACCCCATCAATTCCCGATGAATTCGCAGGGTGTTCAAGTCCGGCTCCCGCTACTTGAGGTAAATCCAGGCCGGATCAGGAGTTAGATCCCTGCCGGCGGTTGCCAATGCGGCGTTTTTCCTGCTTCCAAGAACGGTAATTACCGTTTTGGCGCACTCAATTGACGGTCGTCGAGTCGGCTCGCAGCGTCCGCATGGTTCGCCGCTGGCGGACCGGAATTCTAGTCGGTGTTCTGGACGCCGCGACGACTCGTGGTTGCGAACCGTGGCTCAACTCTCTCACGGCGCCGAGGGCCAGGCGCCCCGCCCGTCTGTCTCGCCTGCCCCTCAATTCTTGAAGCCTCGCGGGCAGGACTGCGAGGCTTCCATTTGCCAGAAACTTTCCCGCAGGAGCGGCGGTTTTCGGTCGCCCCCGGTGACTACCTAGAATGTGAACATGTCTCCTGGCACCAAGCACCCTGATCCGGCGGGCCAATTGCAGCTCGCCCGGCACGGCGCCGCGGAAGCGCGCGGTGCACTGCTGGAGAACTATCGCAGTTACTTGGAACTGCTGGCGCGGGTCGAGATCGGCCGACGGCTGCAAACGAAGCTGGATACGGCCGATGTCGTTCAAGAGACGTTTCTGGAGGCCCACCGCCACTTCGACCAGTTTCGCGGCGCCACCGAAGCGGAATTGATTAGTTGGTTGCGGGGAATTTTTTCGGCCAAACTGGCCAATCTCGTGCGGCACTATCTGGGAACCCAGGGACGCGACCTGCGCCGCGAGCAAGCTCTGGAAATCAACCTTGATCACTCCAGCCGGCTGCTCGATCGGGGCCTGTTCGCCGCCGGAGGAACACCGAGCCAGCAAGTCGTGCGGCGCGAGCAAGGACTACTGCTCGCGGAGGCGCTGGCTCAACTGCCGGACGATTATCGGGAGGTGATCGTCCTGCGGCATTTGGAGGAACTGACGTTTCCCGAAGTCGCCGCGCGGCTCGAGCGTACCGTCGATAGCGTGCAGAAGTTGTGGGTGCGGGCGCTTGCGAAACTGCGGCAGTCGATGGGAGAACCAACATGACAGCCGCCGGGAACTGGAAGTCTGCTCACCGCCAGACGAGCGATGCCGACGCACTGGCTGAGGATCCGCGGGTGATCGAAGTGGTCGACGAGTATCTGCGCGAACTCGACGCCGGCCGCCAGCCGGATCGCGCCAGTTACCTCGAGCGCTATCCGGAATTGGCCGGTATTGTCCAGCAGTGCCTGGAGGGGCTCGACCTGGTGCGGAGCGGCCTTGCATCCGCCTCGCCCAACCAGGACGCGAACGATTCTGCCGAACAGCCCGGCCGGCTGGCGAGTCCCTTGGGCGATTTCCAGATCATTCGCGAAATCGCCCAAGGGGGGATGGGGGTCGTCTACGAGGCGGTGCAGCTCTCACTAGGGCGCCGCGTGGCGCTCAAGGTCTTGCCGTTTGCCGCCACGCTCGATTCTCGCCGGCTGCAGCGGTTCAAGATCGAAGCCCAGGCCGCCGCGCTCCTGCACCATACCCACATCGTGCCGATCTACGCAGTCGGCTGCGAACGGGGAGTCAACTTTTACGCGATGCAGCTCATTGAGGGTCAATCGCTGGCGGTCGTGATCGAGCAGTTGCGACAACAAGAGCAACGGGGACAACGCAACCGCGACAGTGCCCTGGGGCCCCCAGAACTTCCGGTCACCGAGAGCGCAAGTCCGCGCGACAATGCCCGTCGTACGCCCTCCGCGAGCGAACCCCAACCTCCGCGAAAGGCCGAGGCGGGGCGCAGCACGCTCGATATTTCCGTGGCCGCGGTCACCTCCGGCGCGAAGGTGGAAAGCGAGGCCTATATTCGGCGAGTCTGTCGCCTGATGGTACAAGCGGCTGACGCTCTGGAACATGCGCATCAGGCGGGCGTGATTCACCGCGATATCAAGCCCGGGAATCTGCTGGTCGATGCGACGGCGAATCTGTGGGTGACCGACTTTGGTCTCGCGCAGCTCCAGGTCGACAATGGCCTGACGCGATCCGGCGATTTTCTGGGGACGTTTCGCTACATGAGTCCCGAACAGACGAGCGGGCAGCGGACGATGCTCGATCACCGCAGCGACATCTATTCGCTGGGGGCCACGTTTTACGAGCTCTTGGCGCTCGAACCCGTCTTTCCCGGCGAGACTCATCAGGAACTGCTGTACGACATCCTGCACACCGAGCCCCAGTCGCCGCGGCACTGGAATCGAGCCGTTCCGTCGGAACTCGAAACGATTGTGCTCAAGGCGCTCGCCAAGAGCCCGGCCGATCGCTTTCAGTCGGCCGCCGAGTTGAGTGCCGATATTCAGCGATTCCTGGAACACAAACCGATTCACGCCCGTCCACCGACGTTGCTGGACCGGGCCCGCAAATGGTCGCGGCGGCATCCCTCCGTGGCTATCGCTGGCGTGCTGCTCCTGGCCGTAATTGCCGGAGCGTCGCTGGTCAGCAATCGGATGATTGCCCGAGAGCAGCAGAAAACGGCAGCCGCCCTGGACCGCGAGAGGGAGCGCGCTCGTGAGGCGGAAAAGCGCTTTCAGCAGGCCCGGCAGGCCGTCGATGCGCTGTTTCAGATCAGCCAGGAAGAACTGAGCGACAAGCCGAGCGACGCCGCGCGCAAACGGATCCTCGAAGTCGTGGTCAGTTACTACCAGGACTTTATCGACGAGCGACGCGGCGACCCGTCCGCGCAGGCTGAACTGGCCCGCGTGCAAAACGAGGTCAAACAGATTCTGGCTGAGCTCGTCGCCGTCCAGCGCGAAATGCAAACTCGACTGCTCGCGAGCCAGGCGGTGCAACGCGAACTACAGCTGTCGGGCGAACAGGAATCGCAGCTCGACGCGGTGCTGCAGCAGTGGTCCGAGGAGCGGGCGGCTTTTTTCGCGCAGCTCCGCGGCCTGAGCGAGGAAGAGCGCCGCACCGAGTTGCTGGCGACGGTCGACGAGCACGAGTCAGTGCTGGCGAGTCTGCTCACTCCGGCCCAGGTCCGCCGCTACAAACAGATTGCCATCCAGTGGCAGGGTCTGGCGGCATTCAAGGAACCGGAAATCGTGAAATCGCTCGCGCTCACGAGCGAGCAGCGCGCGCAGATTCGCGAAATCGAGCGGGAAACGTTTTTTCGCCCCTTCGGCGGCGGTGGGCTTGTCCGGCCGGGCCCCGGAGGGCCACCTCCTCACGAGCGCTCGCCGCGCGACCGGCAGCAAGCGCTGGCCAAGGTCCTGGAGCTGCTGACGCCCGATCAGCGGATCGCATGGCAGGAGCTCACCGGTCGCGAGTTCTGGGATATTGGCGACGGGCCGTTTCCGGGCATGTTTGGTCCCCCCGGCCCCGAATTTCCACCCCCCGGCCCCGACTTTCGCCGTCCGCGTCGTCCGTAGGGGTCTCCGGCTCTCGCCAGCGCAGTTTGTTAGCCGCGAATCGCCTGAGTTTTTCTGAAAACGCGCGGCGGGATTTGACGTGCTTCCGTTACCTACTGAGGAAGGGACGGTGAATTTTCACGAGAATTGCGGGCCGTCGCCCGACATGAGCGGTCGTATCTATGTTCTCTGCGCTCCGGCAACGCCCCGTGCTTTCTGCATCACACCCTTCCGCGGAGCGGAGAAACGCCGCGCCGACCACAGCGGGCCAATCCTATAAGCTGCCGCTGCCAACGGACTACGAGTCTCCCTCGCTTAACTCTTCCGCGGGGTGCGGCCTGCCCGCCTGCGAGATGAAGTTTCTCGTCGATGATTCGCTCGCCCGCTGCGTCGAAGAGCGTCTCCGCCCCCACTTGCTCCCCGACCCGCATAGCGATCCGGATCGCGGACATGCCTATCAAATTCGGACACTCTACTGCGATACGCCCGAGCGGGCCGTCCTGCAGCGCCTAGGGCGATATCGGCTCTTCAAGTTTCGCCTGCGTCAGTACGGCGCCAGCCCCCGCGTCTTTCTGGAACGCAAGTCGAAACGGGGCGAAGTGGTCCGCAAACGGCGCACGTCGATTTCGCGCGAGCACGTCGCGAATTTCGCGCTGGGCCAGCCCGACCCCGCTGGGGAAGCGGGCTGGTTCCATCGGCAGTTGGTTCGCAATCGCTTGGCCCCCGTCTGCCTGATCGAATACGAGCGCGTCGCCTACTACGGCAAATCGAGCGGCGGGCCCGTGCGGCTGACGTTCGATCGGCAGATTTGCGGCGGGCTGGCCAGCGATTGGTCGCTCGCGCCGCTCGCAAAGACTGAACCGATCCTGCCAGGGCTGATCGTCTGCGAATTCAAGTTCCGCGGCGCGCTGCCGACGCTCTTCAAGTCCGCCATCGAGGCGCTGCAACTTGTGCCGCGCGGCGTCTCCAAGTATCGCCACGGCATCCAGACGCTAACGGCCAATCGCGGGGAGGTCGCCCGGCATGCCTGAGTGGCTCACCGACTCGGTTTCGTTTGCCTCCGCGCTCTCCGCTGAACAGATGCTGGTGAGGCTTGTCGTTGCAGCCTTATACGGCGGCGGCGTGGCAGTCGTTTATCGGGCCAGTCACGGGCGGCATGTCGCGCGTGGTGAGGGCTGGACGCTCACGACGACCCTCGTCCTGCTCGCCATTCTGATCGCGATGGTCTCCATGGTGATTGGCGACAGCGTCGCCCGGGCCTTTAGCCTGGTGGGAGCTCTCTCGATCGTTCGCTTCCGCACGGTCGTCGATGACACGCGGGACACGGCATTCGTCATCTTTGCGGTCATCGTGGGAATGGCGGCGGGGGCGGGACTCTTGATCGTGCCCTTGCTCGGTATTCCTGTGGTGGGCGTCGTGGCAGTCCTGCTCAGCCGGGCCAGTGCCCCGCCGCGGGCGACAGCAGTGCTCACCGAGAAGCTCACGATCCGCTTAGGACTGGGTCGCGATCCGGAATTGTTGCTAGCCCCCGTCCTCCGCAGGCATCTGGACGACTATCGACAGGTCTCGGCGGCGACTTCACGCAAAGGTGCCGCCCTCGATCTGTCGTACCGCGTGCGGCTCAATGCACCCGCCGCGATGACGGCCCTGGTGACCGAATTGAACCAGATCGAAGGGGTTCTGGAAGTAGAAGTCGACGCGTGAACACCGAACCCCTCGCTTGTGACTTTAGCCCTCATTCTTGCCGAAGAACGGATAACCATCGATGACAAAGTCTTTCTGCTGGCTCGTGGGAGTCGTGGCCTTGCTGGCCGCTGGGCATGTTTGGTCGCAGGCCCCTGGTCGTCCCGAGGCTGCACGGCCCGAGGGCGCTCGCCCCGAAGGTCCTGGCCCCGAAGAGTTCGCGCCGCCCGAGGGCATTGACCGCGATCCGCGCGGTCGTGGCGGCTTTGGCGGGCCTGGCTTTGGCGGGCCTGGCTTTGGCGGGCCTGGTTTCGGTGGACCTGGTTTCGGCGGACCGGGTGGCCCACCGGGTCCCGGCGGAATGTTCGGCGGCGAGCGGAAGCTTCTTAGCCAGTTTGACAAGGACGACTCCGGCTGGCTCAACGCCGAAGAACGCAAGGCGGCTCGCGTTGCGGCCCAGGAGCAGCCCGACCGCGGCGGACCTCGCGGACGAGGTCCCGGGGGACCCGGACCTGGTGGGCGTGGTGGTCCTGGCGGTCGGCCGGGAGGCCCGGGCCGCGGAGAGCCCGGAAAACCCGGACCGGCTGTCGATCCGGCCGATGTCGCACCCATTACCGACGCGCCGCTCTACGACCCGAAAGTGCTCCGGACACTGTTCCTCGAATTCGAGAGCCCCGACTGGGAGAAAGAGCTCGAAGACTTCCATGGCACTGACGTCGACGTCCCCGCGACCCTCCGGGTCGATGGCAAGAGCTATCCGAATGTGGGCGTGCACTTCCGCGGGATGTCGTCCTACGGCATGGTTCCAACCGGCTCGAAGCGGTCGCTCAATGTGTCGCTCGATCTGGCCGATTCCGAGCAGCGCTTGGACGGCTACAAGACGCTCAACCTGCTGAATGCCCACGAGGATCCCACGTTTCTCCACACGGTGCTCTATTCGCACATTGCCCGGCAGTACATCCCCGCGCCTAAAGCCAACATCGTGAAGGTCGTAATCAACGGTGAGAGCTGGGGGCTCTATGTGAGCGCGCAGCAGTTCGACAAAGTCTTTCTGGAGGAGAACTATGACTCCACGAAAGGGACGCGGTGGAAGGTCCGCGGCAGTCCTGGCGGCGGGGGCGGGCTCGACTATGTCGGCGAAGACATCGAGCAATACAAGCGGCGCTACGAAATCAAATCAAAGGAGAGCGATAAGGCCTGGAAGGCCCTCGTCAAGCTTTGTCGCACGCTCGACGAGACGCCATCGGAAGACCTCCCGCAGGCGCTCGAACCGATGCTCGACATCGACGGCGTGCTCTGGTTCCTGGCTCTCGACAACGCGCTAATCAACGGCGACGGCTATTGGATTCGGGCCAGCGACTACTCGCTGTATTGGGACGACGAAGGAAGGTTCCATGTCATTCCGCACGACATGAACGAGGCATTTCAGCCTCCGATGGGCCCAGGCATGGGGCCTCCGCCGGGAGGCTTTGGCGTGGCAGGCGGTCCGGGCTTCCCCGGAGGCCCCGGGTTTCCTGGGGGACCCGATCTTCCCGAAGGTCGAGGCGGTCCCGACGGCCCTGGCTTTCGGGGTGAACCTGGATTCCGGGGTGAACCCGGCTTCCCAGGCGAACCTGGATTCGGCGGCCCTCGCGGCCGAGGCGGCCCGCCGGGACAAGGCTTCGGTGGCGGTTTTCCAGGGGGACGCGGTGGTCCGCCAGGCGGCTTCGGAGCAGTGGGAGGCGGCTACACCGTCGATCCACTCGCGGGACTCGATGATCCCAGCAAGCCGCTCCGCAGCAAATTGCTCGCCGTCCCCGCACTCCGCGAGAAGTATCTCCGCAACGTCCGGACGATTGCTCAAGACTGGCTCGACTGGCAGAAGCTGGGCCCTCTGGTCGCCGAGTACCGCGATCTCATCGAGAAAGAAGTCGCAGCCGACACCCGCAAGCTGACCAGCCTCGAGGAATTCGAGCACTCGCTCGCCGAACTCAAACCGGGCACCGACTCGGCACTACAGGACCGCCACAGCCTGTACCTGTTCGCCACGAAGCGCCGCGAGTTCCTGCTCAATCATCCGCAGATCAAGGCGCTGCGGTAATTCGGTGCATTCCACAAGTCGCACGTTTTCAGGGTGACTTCGAAAGATTGAGCCGACCTGACAGCCGTATTACACTCCTGGGTGCATCGAGACGGGATTGGCTCGATTTCCCGCTGCCCCAGGAGAGATTGTCATGCACCGCTCACGATCAGTATCTCTGCTCGCGCTCGTAGTGCTGTTCGTTGCGGGCGGGTCCGCGGCGGGCGAGACGATCGAATCGGCCGAATGGACGCAGTG
>JALORD010000200.1 GCA_025459145.1 Pirellulaceae bacterium
TTCCCGGCACTCGCATTCGCGGATTTTCCGCAATTGCGGTCGTAAACTCGCGTGCGGAGCGAACCGATCCGCCATCGCCAGAGTCGAGAGAGTGGTATATTCTGGATAGTTTCTTTCCGGGCAGAAATTCCCGGTAATTGGTCCCAGTTTTCAACAAGCCAGTATGTCGATGAACGCAGCCGCCCCCCGCACCATGTTCCAGAAAATCTGGGACAACCACCTGGTTCATGCTGAGACGGGCAAGCAGGCAATTCTCTACATCGACCTGCAACTCGTCCACGAAGTGACGAGTCCCCAGGCCTTCGAGGGGTTGCGTCTTGCGGGGCGAAAGGTCCGCCGGCCCGATCGGACGGTGGCAACTCCCGACCACAACATTCCCACGACCGACCGCAGCCTGCCGATCGCTGACCCGATTTCCCTGGCCCAGGTCGAGGCGCTGCGAAAGAATTGCCGCGACTTTGGCATTCGCCTGTACGACATGCACGATATCCGGCAAGGAATCGTCCACGTCATCGGTCCGGAGTTGGGCCTCACGCAGCCGGGCATGACAATCGTCTGTGGCGACAGCCACACGGCGACGCACGGGGCCTTCGGGGCACTGGCGTTCGGCATTGGCACGAGCGAAGTCGAGCACGTGCTGGCAACGCAGACACTCCTGCAGTCGCTTCCCAAGACGCTCGAGCTGCGCGTCGAGGGGCCGCTCCTGCGCGGGGTCACCGCGAAAGATTTGATCCTGTATCTGATTGGCCAGATCACGACCGACGGCGGCACGGGCTACGTGATCGAGTACACGGGCGAAGCGATCCGCGGCCTGTCGATGGAAGAGCGGATGACGGTCTGCAACATGTCGATCGAGGCGGGAGCCCGCGCCGGAATGATTGCCCCCGACGACAAGACGTACGAGTACGTCCGCGGCCGCGAGTTCGCGCCGCAAGGGGCCGAGTTCGACAAGGCCGTCGCCCGCTGGCGCGAGCTGCCCACGGACCCCGGCGCGACCTACGACAAGTCACTCGTATTTCAGGCCAAAGACATCGCCCCGCAAATCACCTGGGGCACGAACCCCGGTCAGGTCGCCCCAGTGACGGCAAAGGTTCCCAATCCGGCCGATCTGGGCGACGAAACGACGCAAAAGTCGGCGGCCGGGGCGCTCGCCTACATGGGCCTCACTGCGGGTACGCCGCTGGTCGATGTAAAGCTCGACCGGGTGTTCATCGGTTCGTGCACGAATGGCCGAATCGGCGACCTGCGCGAGGCGGCGGCTGTCGTGAAGGGACACAAGGTGGCACCATCCGTCCACGCAATGGTGGTCCCCGGTAGCGGACAGGTCAAGCGCGAGGCTGAAGCCGAGGGGCTCGACCGCATTTTCAAGGAAGCGGGCTTCGAATGGCGCGAGGCGGGCTGCAGCATGTGCCTCGCCATGAACCCCGATAAGTTGGAACCGGGCGAGCGCTGCGCGAGCACCAGTAACCGCAATTTTGAAGGCCGCCAGGGAAAGGGAGGCCGCACGCACCTCGTCTCCCCGGCCATGGCCGCGGCCGCTGCGGTGACGGGGCATTTTGTCGATATCCGGCAGTGGAACTATCAGGCGTAAGCGCGCTGTCCGTTCGCAAGTCACCCCCAAGAAAATTCTAGCTTCGATACTTTGCATGCAACCCTTCACCACCCACACCGGTCTTGTCGCCCCGATGGACAGGGCCAATGTCGATACCGACCAGATTATTCCCAAGCAGTTCCTCAAGCGGATTGAGCGATCCGGCTATGGGCCGTTTCTGTTTTACGACTGGCGGTACCTCGACGATGGGAAGACGCCCAATCCTGAGTTCGAACTGAACCAGCCGTCGGCAGCCGGGGCGAGCATCCTGCTGGCCCGGCGGAACTTCGGCTGCGGCTCGAGCCGCGAGCATGCCGTCTGGGCGATCGAGAACTACGGCTTTCGGGCTGTCATCGCGCCCAGCTTTGCCGACATTTTCTATAGCAACTGCTTCAAGAACGGCGTCCTGCCAATTCGCCTCAGCGAGGAGGCCGTCGACGACCTGTTCCAGCGGGCCAGCCAGCCTGGCTATCAGGTGACGATCGATCTCAACAACTGCACGATCACCGACGGTGCGGGACTCTCGCTTTCGTTTGAGGTCGAAGAAGCCCGCCGCTTTAAGCTGCTCCGCGGCCTCGACGACATCGCGCTCACGCTGGAACACGAGGCGAAAATCGCGGCCTACGAGGCGGCCCGCGGAATGCAGCCCGTCTAGTTGATGAAGAGTGCAGGACGCTTGGGTTAAGAATCAAGAATGGAGCGGCGATTTCCCCGGAGAAATGGCCGTTGGCAGATCGTTGTGCGAGGGCTTGTAAGCCTTGCGACAATCACGTTCCGGGGGTTGTCGTGCGCCCGCTGGTCAGCAAGAATGCCGGGCATGGCCGATCTCGGCCACCCTCCGCGATTGCCCACCAAGTGAACTCTCCCCCGGAGCGCGCCGATGCGACGATTCCTCTCTCCCGCCTTGCTCCTGGCGGCTTTGGCTGTGCCTTGCTGGTTGGTCGGCTGGTTGGTTGCCGCAGATTTTGATCCGGCCAAACCCCCGCTCGGACTTAAGCCGGTTCCCGTCCCGACCGACAACCCCCTCTCTCCCGAAAAAATCGAGCTCGGCAAGCAGCTCTACTTCGACCCGAGGCTGTCGCGCGACAACACGGTCAGCTGTGCGACATGCCACGACCCTGAGAAGGGGTGGTCGAATGGCGAAGCATTTGCAACCGGCGTCCGCGGGCAAGTCGGCGGCCGCAGCGCTCCGACGATTGTGAACGCCGCCTATTCCGATCTGCAGTTCTGGGACGGCCGTGCTCATCGGCTGGAAGGGCAGGCCCTGGGGCCGATTCAAAATCCGATCGAGATGGACCTGACGCTCGACGAAGCCGTGGCCAAGCTCAACAAGATTCCGGGGTACCGAGCCGCGTTTCAAAAGGTATTCGGCACTGACGTGACGGCGGACGGCATCGCCAAGGCAATTGCCTCGTTTGAGCGGACCTGCCTCTCGGGAGACGCTCCCTACGATCGGTTCAAAGCGGGCGACACCGCAGCCCTGTCGGAAGCGGCCCAGCGGGGAATGAAGATTTTCTTCGGCAAAGGACAGTGCTCGTCGTGCCATGTCGGGCACAGTTTCAGCGACTTTTCATTCCACAACATTGGCGTTGGCATGGAGAAGGAGACGCCCGATTTGGGGCGCTACGAAGTGACCAAACTGCTTGGCGACAAGGGCGGTTTCAAGACGCCCACGCTGCGTGAAATCGCCCGCACGGCCCCGTATATGCACGATGGCCGTTTCAAAACGCTGGAGGAAGTTGTCGACTATTACGACAAAGGGGGCTTCGACAACCCGCAGATCGACGAAGGCATTTTCCCGCTCAAGCTCACGTCCAACGAGAAGGCCGATCTCGTCAAGTTTCTGACCGAAGGGCTGTCGAGCGAATCGTATCCGCAGGTGAAACCGCCGAAACTTCCGGACTAGTTGCTGCTTTGCAGCGGCAGTTGCCAGAAGCGAAGATCACTCTGTTTTCTGATGACTATCTCCCCAGAAGGAACAACCGCATGAAACGAACACTTAATGGCTGGCTTCGTGGCTTGGCGCTTGGTGTGCTGGTTGGTGCAGGACTTGCGCCGTCGGCTTTCGGACAGGAAGCGAAGCCCGAAGTCGTGGTCGGAGGCCTCTCCAATCCGTGCGGCGTGGCCGTCCAGCCGGAAACGGGACACGTATTCGTGGCCGACAGCGCCGCGGGGCGCGTGGTGCGGGTCGTTGACGGCAAACTGCAAGACGTGATTACCGGGTTCCCCAAGGACGTCTATGGCAAGGGCCCGTTCTACGACATCGGCCCCCTGGGGTTGGTCTTCCTCGACAAAGACACGCTCGTCGTCGGCGATGGCGGGTTCAAAGATGGGGAAGAGTACATTCGCGTTTACGCGGTCCCCGCCGCAGGACAACCGGCGATCGATTTCGACAAGGATGTGAAGGCCAAGAGCGGCCCGCTGGCTGCGGCTGAAGGCGTGCTGGGCGAAGGGAACTTGTACGGCCTGGCCGCCACGAAGAACGCCATCTACGTCACCTGCAATGGCGACGATACCAAGGGGTGGGTCTCCAAGGTCGACATCAATGGCACCAAGTTTGGCCCGCTGGAGCGGTCGATTGCGACCAAGGAAGCGGTCGAAGTGGATGCTCCGGTCGGGATTACGATCAGCCCTCGGGGCGAGATCGTCGTCGGCCAAATGGGCGAAATCAACAAGCCCAAAGATGGCCTGCTCACTTTCTATAGCGCCGCTAATGGCAAGAAGCTGATGAATTTGGAGACGGGCCTCTATGACATCACGGGACTGGCCTATTCTCCCAAGACGAAGAATCTGTACGCGACCGACTTCGCCTGGATGGCGACAGGCGAAGGAGGTCTCTTCCGCCTGGATGCCGATTCGGCAAATCCGGCCACTTCGCTCAAGTCGGTCAAGATCGCCGGCTTTGACAAGCCGACCGCCCTGGCGTTCGCTCCCGATGGGACGCTCTACGTCACCGTCGTCGGACCAAAGCAGGACGACCAGAACGCGCCGAAAGAGGGCCAACTGCTGAAGATCGCTCCCGGGCTGTAAGGCGGAACCGGTCCTGACGCGCCGGGAACTGATTGAACACGATAAAACTTTTAGAGGCCTCCCGAGAATCGGGAGGCCTCTTTTTTTAAATGCCGCCTGCGAGCGAGCCAGTCCCGCACGCTGCCAACGCCCAGGAACGCCGGCAACTGGCGCCGATCACACAATCTTGACGGCCCGCACGACCGTCCGCTCCAATGCACCCAGAAATCGCTCCCGTGCGCTGTCCGGGAGTCGCGCCAGGCGTTGTTACCTGGTGTCTACCGTGGCAGCCTTCGGGAGGGAGCTTCAACATGTTGCACTTCATTCAGCCAATTCTTAGGCATGCGGCAGCGGCTGTTGTTGCGGTGGCCTTGTTCGCAGGCCCCTCGCTCGTTGCCGCCGAGCCAACCCCTGGGAAGCAAGTCGCCGCCAGTACGGCTGTAAAAGTAGCGGCGGACGACGGGGCGGTGCGGGAGGCGACGCTGCGGTATCTGCTCTACTTGCCACCCGACTACGCGGCCGATGAGGCAAAGAAATGGCCGCTGGTCCTGTTTCTCCACGGTTCGGGCGAGCGGGGCGACGACCTGGAAAAGGTAAAGGTTCACGGCCCGCCCAAGCTGCTCGCCGCCAGGCCCGATCTGCCCGCCATCGTGGTCTCGCCGCAATGCCCGGCCGAAGCGCGGTGGAATGCCCAGGAACTTGCCAAGCTTGTCGAAACGCTGGCGAATACCTACCGAGTGGACCGGGAGCGGCTATACGTCACTGGGCTTTCCATGGGAGGGGCTGGTACGTGGTCGCTGCTGGCAGAGTATCCCGACCTGTTCGCGGCAGCCGTGCCGATTTGCGGCCGGGGCGACGTATCGGCGGCGGAGCGGATCGCCAAGACGCCCATCTGGGCCTTTGTTGGCGGGAAGGATCGGCCGCAGACCGTTACCGGAAACGAAGAGATGGTTGCTGCTCTGAAGAAGGTTGGAGCTAACGTCCAGTTCAAACTGTACCCCGATCTGCCGCACGATTGCTGGACCGTCACCTACGAGGATCCGAACGTCTGGGAGTGGCTGCTGGCCCAGCGGCGGGAGAAGCAGTCGAAAGTTGAATGACAAATTCAAATGTCAAAGTAAACGCGAAGTTCGAACGACCGCGGGCGCCGCACCACTGACCACTGACGAAGTCACCCTGAAAGATTCAGACATGTCGCAGCCAACGTCATTCGGCCCGTTTCGATCGCCCGAAGCAAAGCCGGCGGAGGGTGCAGGATTGGGTCAATGGCCGACGCAACTGGAGTACATCCGCTCGTACAACTTCCTGTTCGAGAATCCGAATTGGATGATGAACCTGCTCTGGATGTTCCTGTGCCAGCTGGCCGGGCAGGCGATCCCGCTCCTCCCGGCGATGGTGATGTACGGTTACCAGTTCGAGGTGCTCGACAGTCTACTGGCCAGCCGGGGCAGTCGGCACGTCGATTTTGACCCCAATAAGCTGGGGGACTACTTGGGGCGGGGTGTCTGGCCTGTGATCGTGCTGCTGATTTTCGCACTCGCCAGCAGCATGTTCTTCGGCATCATTGTCTTTGTGTTCATGTTCGGCGGAGCCGCGGCGGCGGAGGCCGGCGGGGAAGCTGGAATCGTGATTTTCATCGGCGCGCTGCTGATCGTCATGCTTGTCGGCATTGTGCTCGCAAGCGTGGTCTCGATTTTCTCGACACCCATGATCCTGCGTGCGGGAATGACGCAGCAAATGGGCGAAGCATTCAACTTTGCCTGGGTCAACGACTTTGTCCGCAAGATGTGGCTCGAAACGATCCTGAGCACGCTATTTGTTACTTGCAGCGTGCTGGGTCTCCTCCTCGTGACGTGCTTTTTGGCGGGGATCATTCTGGGGCCGGTGCTGCCGTTCGTCAGTATGCACCTGATGTATCAGCTGTATGCGATTTACTTGGGCCGCGGCGGGATGCCGATTCCGGCCAAGCTGCAGCCGGGAATGCCCTAGGCTCCGGTTGCGCCACCGCCCGGATATTAGCAGCCGCCGGCCGAGGCCGATCCTCAACGGGCGGCCTCTATTCGGCTCGCTTATGCGAAGCAGCGCTTGGCCTGGCGCAATCGCTACGGCCCCTACGCCGCGAGGGTCAAGCGGTAGGATCATGCGGCTGGCAGCAGGTCGGACTTGATGCGCGACTTGCGCGGAATTGGCCGCCAGTGCGCGGGGAAAGCTGCACGTTGCCGTCGCGGACCTCTGGCGGTCGATAACTCTCAGGCACTCGCCTGACCGGACTTCGTGTCCGGGGGAGCAGGCGGTCCCCCGAGAATGCCGTGTCGACCGATTTCGACCGGCCACATCCGGAGAAAGCACCGATGGCGCACAAGAATCTGGTGCGGGTTGTGACCCGCGCCTCCGATGGGACGCTCCGCATCCGCGACTATCCGAATACCGAGCCGCTCCTCGAAATGCACACTCAGATCGGCATCGACGACTGCTCGACCGACCTGTCGCTCCGGGGCATGCCCGTATTTCGCGGCCTGATCGGCCCGATGCCCGAGGGACGCACGACGGTCCGCTACGAATCGCCGGACGTCTTCGAAACGCTGACCAAAGAATGGTCGAGCACCAAGTCCACGCGCAAACCTCGCCGGCGAATGCAAAAGCCGGAAGGGCTCGCCGCGGGACCTGTCGACACGTTGACAGTTTAACCGCATTCGCCGCGCAAGCCTGCACTTGCGCGGCGAACTTCAGACGCTTGCATTGGGCTGAGAGTCGCCGACCGCAAGCGGCCAAGTAATCGCGCCGGAAGGAGGACTTCCGGCGGCCGCCACGCGATTGCGCCCACCCCCCTTCGCGCGATAGAGGGCTTCGTCCGCCGACGCGACCAGTCCCTCGGCGCTCAGCCGAGACTGCTGCTCGAGCTCGTCGGTCGAGGCCACTCCCAGGCTCGCCGTGACTTGCACGAGTTCCGGTCCGAAGGGCAGCCGCAGTTCGGCAACCGCGCCCCGCACGCGCTCGGCGACCATCACCGCCGCGCCCAGCCGGGTTTCCGGGAGGAGGATGGCGAACTCTTCGCCCCCGTAGCGGCAGGCGACGTCCGTATCGCGCCCCGCTTCGGCCAGGACGCGTCCGACCGACCGCAGCACGCAGTCGCCGAACGGATGGCCGTACGTGTCGTTGAGCTGCTTGAAGTGATCGAGATCGATCATGACGAGCGACGCGATGCGCCGATAGCGGATCGCCGAAGCGACCGTTTCGCTCAGCCGCTGCTCGAACGCAGCCCGGTTGCCCAGGCCCGTCAATGAATCGGTCAAGGCCTGCTCGGCCAGCCGATCGCGCTGCCGCTTGGTGCGGAGCACCGAACGCACGCGGGCCAGCAATTCCGCTTTGTTAAACGGCTTGCTGATGTAATCGACGGCGCCAAGTTCAAAGCCCTCCACCTTGCGCTGCGTATCGCGTTCACCGGTCAGGAAGATGACAGGAACGTGCTCCGTCCGGGGATCGGCTTTCAGCTGCACGCAGGCATCGAAACCCGAAAGCCCCGGCATATTCAGATCGAGCAATACGAGATCGGGCTGTTTGTCGCGCACGAGCGCGCAGCAATCGGTGGCATCGAGGGCGTGCAGCACGTCATACGATTGGCCCACAAAGACGACATCCACGAGCTCGTGAATATCGGGCGAATCGTCAATGACCAGGATACGAGGGTTCATCGGATTCCCTCCGATGCGGGCTGGCGAATGGGCGTCATGGCGGCTGGCTCGACAAGTGGCTGACTGACCCGCGGGGACTGTGCCCGGCGGCATAGGGTAATTAATTCCGCAAGCAGCGGGCGAATTGCGCCCTCGGGACTGTGGGCGCGAAGTTCGGTTTCCACCCGCTGGGCGGCTGCGGTGATCTGCGGAAATCCATAGCCTCCCGCAGCTCCCTTCATTTGGTGGACGGTTC
>JALORD010000670.1 GCA_025459145.1 Pirellulaceae bacterium
CCGACGGCGGCGGGGGAGGCCAGGATCGGGCTGTCCAGCTGGCCGCTGCCGAGCTTCTGAAGCTTTTTCCCGGGCGCGAGGACGGTTGTCTCGCCATCGCGGCTGGAAATGAAAATCTTGCCGTCGGCCATGAGCGGCGAGGCGGCGTAGTTGCCCGGCAGCCGCTCGGTCCAGTGGACTTCGCCCGTGTGGGCATCGAGGCAGGTGGCGATGCCCTTGTCGCTGACAGCGTACAGTTCGTCGCCGACCAAGAGCGGCGAGCACATGTTCGGCATCTGCTTGGCAAACCGCCAGGCGATCTCGGGCTGCGGGCCGTCGAGCTTTACGGCGAGTAGTTGCGGCTGCATGAAGCTCGTCGACATGTAGACGAAGCCATGCCCTGCCACCGGGCGCGGTACGATCGAGAAACCGAGCATTCCGTAGGGAACTTTCCACAGTTCGCGCCCCGTCGCCGGTTCATAGCCATAGAGCCAGTCGGCCGCGGGCGACACGACGGTCGTCTGCCCGCCCACTTCCATGATGAGCGGCGTGCCGTAGGCCTTCTTGAGCTGCGGCTCGTCGTTCATCTTGCCGCTTCGCTCGGTCTTCCAGGCAATCTGGCCGGTCGCCGTATTGAGCGCGGCGATGTACTGCGCATCGCTTCCGTCGCAGTGCACAATAAGCCGGTCTTGCCACAGGACGGGCGAGCTCCCCGCGCCGTTCTCGTGGTTGATGGTGAGTTCGCGATTGGTCCATAGCACTTTTCGGGTGGCCGTGTCGAGACAGGCGGTGCCGTGTGTGCCAAAGTGAGCAAACAGCTTGCCATCCGCCAGGACCGGTGTCGGCGAAGCGAAGCTATTCATCGCGTGCGTCGGCTGCGGACGTTCTTCGGTCAAGAGTTCGACATCCGCCGTGATCTGGCCCGAACGCTTGTCGACGCAAATCGCCCGCAGGCTCAGCGTGCCGGCCAGCGTCAGCGGCTGATTGTTCGTTGTGCCCTTCAGCCGCTTGGACTTCTCGGCTTCGGTGATCGGCGACTCGACCGCTGTCGTGAGCCAGATGTCGTTGCCAGCGATCACGGGCGACGACCAGCCGCGGCCGGGAATGGCCGCTTTCCAGACGATGTTCTCGTGCTCGCTCCAGGAACTGGGGAGCCCCTGGGCCGACGCGTGTCCCTGGCCATCCGGCCCGCGGAACTGGGGCCACTCGGCTTCGGCAGCAAGGGCCGGAGCGGCGACAATCATCAGGAGAACAAGTGTGAGGCTGAGGCGAACCATGGCGAGGAGCGTCCAGGCGGGTGAAAGCAGCAGGTACAAACTGTCGGCCGCAGGATTCTGAAAATGCCTGCGGCCGCTTGATGTGACTCCGGGACCTGGTTTGGTCCCGGCTATTGGACAGCCTTGGCGGAGTCTACGCCTTTTCGAACGCTGCGTCGAACGCCCGGCCGCTCGGGGCAAAATCCTTCGAGCGGACGAACGTGGCGGCCTCGCGAGCGCCGAATTCCCGTTCCATGCCGCTGTCTTCCCATTCGACGGAGAGCGGACCCTGGTAGTTGATCACGTTCAAGGCGCGGATAATCTCTTCGAAATTCACGCTGCCGCGGCCCGGGCTCCGGAAATCCCACCCGCGGCGCGGATCGCCAAAGTTGATGTGGCTGGCCAGGATGCCGCTCTTGCCGTTGAGCGTGACAATCGCGTCCTTCACATGCACGTGATAGATGCGGTCGGGAAACGCCCGAATGAACTCGACCGGATCGACCCCCTGCCAGATCAAGTGGCTCGGGTCAAAGTTGAAGCCAAACTCGGGCCGGTGGTCGAGCGCGGCCAGGGCCCGCTCAGCCGTGTACACGTCGAACGCGATCTCGGTCGGATGGACTTCGAGGGCGAATTTCACGCCGCACTCGGCGAAGACGTCGAGAATCGGATGAAACCGCTCGGCGAACAGCTTGAAGCCGTCGTCGATCATCTTGCCCGACACTGGCGGGAAGCTGTAGAGCAGGTGCCAGATCGAGCTGCCGGTAAAGCCGTTGACCGTGCTGATGCCGAACTTCTTCGCGGCGCGGGCCGTGTTCTTCAGCTCCTCGGCGGCCCGCTTGTTGACACCCTCGGGCTTGCCGTCGCCCCAGACGTGCGGTGGCAGGATCGCCTTGTGTCGCTCGTCGATGATGTCGCAGACCGCCTGGCCCACGAGGTGCGCGCTGATCGCATGGCACTGCAGGTCGAGGCTGTCGAGCAGGTCTCGCTTGGCCCGGCAATAGCCGTCGTCGGACAGAGCCTTGTCGACCTCAAAATGGTCTCCCCAGCAGGCCAGCTCGATCCCGTCGTAGCCGAACTCCTTGGTCTTACGAGCCATCTTCTCGATTGGCAGATCGGCCCATTGTCCCGTGAAAAGCGTCACCGGTCGTGGCATGTTGAAATCCTCGCAGGCGGCGCATCAACATTCGCCGCCAGCCCGTTGTTGTGAAGAATCGCCCGTTGCTGGGCCTCGCCGCCGCGCTGACAACTCTCGCGCCAGCCGCCAGCCCGCGTGGCTGGCGGGCAGCATCCATCAAGCGCGCACTACCCGGCTTAACCCTTCAGGTCGTAGCAGAGGATGCGATCGCCTTCGCGGAGGAACAGCTTCCCTTCGGCGACGACGGGATGGGCCCAACTCGGCCGCTCGCCGCTGCCGGGAATTTTGAACGAGCCGAGAATCTTCCGCTCGCTCGGATTGGCTTCGATCAGGGCCATCGTGCCATCGGCGAAGCGGACGTACAGACAGCCGTCGGCTGCGGTAATCGCCGCCGAATTGCGTCCCGGTCCTCGTTCGCGCCACTTGATGTTGCCCGTCATCAGCTCGGCACAGTAGGGCGTGCCGCGGTCGTCGGAGTCGGCGTACAGATAGTCGCCGACCAGGACGATGCCGCCGTGCTTGTTCTTCAGATCGCCGTTGAGCGGATAGATCTCTTCGATCCGCACTTCATCGCTGCCGCTGGCGACCTGCTTGAGGAGCGCTCCGCCGCCGGTACCGTAACCCGCGCCGACGAAGACCAGATCGTCCCGCACGATGGGCGTGGGAATCACGGCCGTGATCCGCGGAAAGTCGTATGTCCAGAGGAGCTTGCCGTCCTCGGCATTCACCCCCAGCGCCCCGCTGGCGGTCGTCTGTACATAAACCTTCCGGCCGCCAGCGCGTGAGACCACGATCGAGGCGTGCCCCGCGCCGCGGCTGTTGTCCCAGTCCGTCTGCCAGACTTTCTCGCCGGTCAACTTGTTGAGGGCGACCATCGTGGCCGACGAGCCGCCGGGTGTGCAGACACACAGGTCGCCGTCGACCAGCGGGGACTCGCTGTATCCCCAGCCGTCCCCCTTCTTACCGCCGAAGGCCTGCTTGAGGTCCTTCGACCATTTCACGTCGCCACCGGCTGTGTCGCAGCAGAACAGTTTGCCGTGGGGCGTGATCACATAGACGCGGTCGCCGTCGACGGTGGGCGTGCTCCGCGAACCTTGCCACGATTCCTGTCCGCTGTTCCACGCTTCGCCCGTTTTCGTCTTCCAAAGTTGCTTGCCGCCGTCGAGCTCGAAGCACGTGAGGTACTCGTCTTTGTCGTCGGCCGTCGAAGGACCGTCCCCCAGCGTATAGATCCGGCCACCGGCGATCGCGACGCTCGAATAGCCCCGGCCCGCTCCTTCGGCTTCCCACAAGAGTTTCGGCCCGTCTTCGGGCCACGATTTCAAAAGCCCCGTGTCGGGCGAAACGCCCGTCCGCTCCGGGCCGCGGAACGTCGGCCAGGAATCGGACTCGGCAGCAAAGAGCGGCGCGGCAACAGAGGCCGCGAGCAGCGCGGCAAGACATACCGCGATTGGTCGATGGTTGACCATGAGTGCAAACTCCGGGGCGAGGCTGTCGCCAGGACAGCAGGCATGCGGGGAAGGGGAGCCGCCCATGGAGGATGCACGGAGCGGCGGATGGATGCCCCTTATCTTATCTTGCGGCGTCGGTGGGGCCAAGTCACAGCCATTGGACGGTCGGAGGCGCTACAGCATCCGCCGGATCGCCATAAACCCCGTCGCCATCTTGAGGAGCAGCGGCACCGTGAAGAGTCCCATCACCCACTCGATTGTCCCCGGCAGCCAGAGCGCTTCGACGAAGAGCCAGGCGTAGATCCACAGCCGCGGGCGGACCAGCCACGAGTAGCCGACACCCAGCGCGTTCCGCACCATCGCGAAGCCGACGACGATCGAATACGCAAAGATGTAGATCCCGCCGACCCAGATGCCGACACTCGGCTGCGGCCCCGCCATGAGCGCCAGCGTGCTCGCCGTGACGACGATCTGATCGGCCAGCGAATCGGTGAACGAGCCGCTCCGCGAGGCCGTGCCTAGATGCCGGGCCAGCGGGCCGTCGAGCGCGTCGAGCAAGGCATGCACCGCGAGACAGAGCACCGCGGCGATTCGTGCACCGGGAATCGTCCCCGGCCACATCCACAGCGGACAAAACGCCAGACCCACAACGAGCGATGCGAGGGTGATATGGTCCGGCGTCACCTGGCAGCGTGTGAGCACCACGAGCAGCGGGC
>JALORD010000201.1 GCA_025459145.1 Pirellulaceae bacterium
CCGCCGAGAGGTTCTCCATCGTCGGCAACGCGGCCGGCACGATGAACAGCAGTAGGACGATCCCTGTCAGCCAGCGTTGCATGTCATGCTCCCTTTTGCTTGCTTTTGCCTGTGGCTTTCGGTCGTACCGCCTCCGCCTCGTTCTTCGTGGGCACCGGGGCCTTCACTGTGGCTCGCCAGGCGAAGTGGCGGTCGCGCAGTTCCTTGGTCGGGGCGAGATCATCGTTCGCCACAGTTTTCGTTTCGCCGATGTCGTTGGCGAGATTGTAGAGTTCCCGCCGGCCGTCCTCAAGAAAGTCGATCCGCTTCCAGTTACCGACTTGAATCAGGCTCACCGGGTTTGTTGAGCGCCAGAGTTCGGGGCCGGCCCCAATATAACCAGGGAAGTGTCGGAAAATGGCATCGCCGCTCGACGCCGGGGAGACGAAGCGAGGTGCTGCTCGGCGATTCCTTGGCAACTCGGCGGGGTTCCCCGCGCAGCTTAGAGGCCCTTACACAGTTTGCGACCAATGACCATTTAACCGGGGAAAACGTCGCCCTGCTTTCGTCCCTTACTCGTCGAGTCCACCCATCTGGTCGCGGAGTTGGTTCCGGTCGTGCTCGATCAGAGCGTCGGTGACCGGCTGAAAGTCCCCTTTCATGATCTGATCGAGTTTGTGCACGGTGAAGCCGATGCGGTGGTCGGTCAGGCGGTTGTCGGGAAAATTGTAGGTGCGGATTTTGTCGCTGCGGTCGCCGCTCCCTACCATCGATTTCCGTTCGGCGGCCCGCTTGGCGTGTTCCTGTTGCTGGTAGTGGTCGTAGACGCGCGATTTGAGAATCCGTAGCGCCTTGGCCAGATTCTTGTGCTGGCTCTTTTCGTCCTGCATCGCCACGACGATCCCCGTCGCATAGTGCGTCAGGCGGACGGCGGATTCCGTTTTGTTGACGTGTTGTCCGCCAGGGCCGCTCGCACAGTACTTGTCGAGCCGGTAGTCGTCCGGCTTGATCTCGATTTCGACATCCTCGGGTTCGGGAAGCACAGCGACGGTCGCGACCGACGTGTGAATGCGTCCTTTCGCCTCCGTCTCGGGAACGCGCTGCACGCGATGCGTCCCCCCCTCGTACCGGAGATCTCGATAGACGGCTTCGCCCTCGAAACCGAGTGTGATTTTGCTGAAGCCCCCCATTTCCGTAGGGCTGGCTTCCATGATCTCGACCTTCCAGCCGCGATGCTCGGCGTGATGCTTGTACATCTGAAACAGGTCGTGTGCGAAGAGCGCCGCCTCATCGCCCCCCGTTCCCGCGCGAATTTCCATCACGCAGCGGGTGCGGTTGGCGTCTTCGCCCCCCACGGTCATGTCGATCAGTTCGTCCCACAACTGCTCGCGCTTTTTGCGGGCGTCAGGCAGCTCGGCCTCGGCCAGTTCCCGCTCGTCGGGCGCGCCTTCTTCCGACATCCGCTTCAGCTCGGCGACTTCGTCGACGAGCGCCTTGAAGCGGCGATACTTCATCGCCAGCTTGCTGAGCGCCCCGTGCTCGCGGGCCACCGCCGCCAGCTTGTTGCCGTCGGCCAGGACCTCGGGGTTCGACATCTGCCGCTCGGTTTCTTCAAAGCGGCGGAGCTGGTTTTCGAGCTGATCGCGAATCGAGGACATGGGCGCACGCGGAAGGCCGGAGGACGAGAATCAAGTGCCGAAGGAATGACCAGTCGCGACCGGCGGCAACACGAACCATGTCGCGCGAGATCGCGGGGCGAACTTCGTCATTCAGGATTCGACATGCATTCGTCCGCTAGACCTCGACAATCCGTCCCGAAAACGTGCTAACCTTCGTCGCCAACCGAAGCGGGCTTCTTCTTTTTGACAGCCTTCGGCTTCTGGGCGCTGGTGTAGCTTCCCGCGGCAAACTTGTTCTGGAATTTCTCGATCCGGCCGGCCGTGTCGATGTACTTCAGTTTGCCCGTGAAAAACGGATGGCAGGCCGAGCAGATATCGACCTTCAATTCCTTGCGCGTGCTGCGTGTGACGAACGAGTTGCCGCAAGAGCAAGTGACGGTGGTCGGAATGTAGGTAGGGTGAATGCCTTCTTGCATGGCGTCGTTCCTGCGATCAAGCGGCCCGAGGGAGCCGCCAAGCTCTAGGGGGTAAACGCTCTAGCTTATCGGCCGTCCGCCAGCCGGACAAGTGCCACCCTCCCCGCCTAGGCAACCGGACGGGTTTCGCAACGCTAGCGTAAAGTCTTGCGCCTAGGCAAGTTGCGCCGACGACCAGCGCGGGGATCAAGGCAATTTGGATAATCCCCAGGCCGCTCCGCATCCGAAGATACCAAGGTTCAGGGCGTACGGCTGAGGTACCGCCTCCCCGTGCTGCCCCTATTTCTCGCCGGGACTCGACAAGGAAGGTCTCCCGTGCCTCGGCTCACGATTGTGATTCCCTGTCTGGGTGGAGCCGCCGAATTCGACGGCACCCTCGTCTCCGTTCTCCAGCACCGGCCGGCCGACTGCGAGATCGTAGTCGTCCACCGCGATCCGTACGACGATCCGTACGACCTGGCGGGCGAGGTTCGCTTTATCGAGCGGGCCGATGCGACGACGCTGACATCGCTCGTCAACGCGGGGCTGTCCGAGGCCAGCGGGGAGGTGTTGCACCTCGTGACCTGTGGACTGGAAGCGACCGAAGGCTGGACCGACGGTCCGCTCGCCATGCTCGACGACGAGGAAATCGCCGCGGTTTCTCCCGCGATCGTGACGCCGGACACCAGGTATCCCCTGGGAGAACGACTGGTCGCGGCTGGCGTTTGTTGCACCACGGGCGGCGGACGGCGCGTCCTGGGCGACCGGCGGCTGATGGTTCCCGGTTCGGGGCACTTGCGGGCGGAAATCGCCGGCCCCACGCTCCAAGCGGGCTTCTTCCGCATCGACGTCCTGCAAGCCTTGCAAGGCTGGGACGAACGGGCGGGGGATGAATTGGCCGACGTGTTTCTCGCGCTGGCGATCGAAAAGCTCGACCTCCGCGTGGCGTTTGAACCGAGCTGCCGCTTGATTCAGAGCGGCGCCCAGCCCGCTTTCGCGACGGCGGTCGAGACCGGCAATGCGCTCGTTGCAGGCCGGGCCGCCGAACGGCTGTTCTGGACGAATGCTGCCGGTGAGCCGGCCCTCCCGCGAATTCTTCCTCATTTGGGAACGATCGCCTGGGATTCACTGCGCCACTTGGCGTCGCCCGGCCTTAGCCTGGGCCGGCTCCTGGGTCGAGCGGCTGGATTGCTCGAACTGGGAGCGGTTCGCCGGTGGGAAGCCCGCCTGGATTCCGCCGCCCAAGCCTTGAGCGAATCGCGCAGCCGTGCCGCGAGTGACTCGCGCAGCCGGGCTGCGACGATTCCTCTGGTGCGAGCCACCCGAAGTGCTCCCCGGCCCTCGCACAGCGAGTCTGCGATTCGGCGCGCTGCGTGATTGACGGTGGATCGAGGATCAGGATTCCCCCAGCCGTGCTTGCCAACCCAATGACCGGGCAAGTACTGTGAACAGGCGTAATCGACCTCGGCCACTACTAGCGCGCGATGAAAGGCCCCTACGAACGTCTGAAGTACGACCTCCGCCGGCTCTGGGAGTGTCCGCAATGCAAGCGGCGCGAGCGGACCGATGGCGGGGCGACGTTTCGTTTTTGCCAGTGCACGGCCAAAGAAGGGGAGCGGCCGACCGTGATGCGCCTGGTGGCGGATGGTCCCCAGCGACTGGTCCCCGTAATCGCCCGACCGCGGCCCGAGCGGACGGAAGAACCGCTGGCCGAGATGCCGGCCGCTGAATACCTCGCCGGAATCTCTGCCGAAATTCCGGCCGCAGAGATCCCTTCTGCCGAGACGCCGAACGACAGCATCACGCCCGATTCAGCCGGGGACGACGCGTCAAACGCCTAGCTGGACAGCCAAGGTTGGCGACCAAACTAAGCTTCCGCTCCTTGGGTTTGGGGCGGGTAGAATCGCGATCGCGAAGACTGCGGCATAGCACGAGAGCACTTAACGAAACAACACTGTGCGGTGTAGCAAGGAAATCCGGACAGCGCTCCGTCGCAACTCGTCTCGAAGTTGGACAAATCGAAACGAAACAGTCCATATTACACCACTGAAGTGCGGCAAAACTTTACCGCAGTTCGGCGGTCGAATACCTGTTCGGCGATTGAAGGTGTCGCTTGACTCACCCCCCTGACAAACCAGTAACACTTACTTGGCTCCAGAAAGTCGGCATTGCAACTTCTGTCGTTGGCATGATGATCGTCGTGTTCGGATCGCTCATCGGATCAGCGTGGTTCTTGCCGTCGACTTGGTACTTGGCTGGTGCTGTCCCGGCTACGGCTACCTACTGGCTACTCCAACGCGATTCAATCATTGAAACGCTCGTGCTCTTTTTGATACTTCTGTTTCTCGCAGGGATCATTCGTCTGCCAGTGCAACGCCTACGCGAATATTTGTATCCGGATCAGCAATCTATAGTCATCACCGCTGTTGACTATCCGGCGGACGCTCTCGTCGGCGAACCGTTCGGCAACGCCCGCGCGATTGGCGGCAAACGTCAGCTTCTTGGCCCGCGGCGGCATGTTGTACTGGCTGACGGTGTTCTGGATGTGCGCCAAGGCCTCGGCCCGCGTTCGCACCAGCTTCGTCCGCCGCCGCAAGAGATCGCGGGTCGCCCGCATCTCCTTCGGGTAAGCGTAAGCCACCGGCAGCATGCCGCCCTTGAGCAGAAGTGCGATCTTCAGCGAATCAATCTTGTCGTTCTTGGCCTTCCCCCCGTGAATGGCCTTCATGTAGAGGGCGTGACCCAGCACGAAAGGAATCTGCTCCTGGGCGCACAGGTCTGCCAGTCAGTACCAGGCGAACATGCACTCCGCCGCAACGACCAGCCCCTCGCGGTACGGCCGCACAAGTGGCAGGAATCGGTCCGGCGTGGCCTCGATGTTCTTGTGGACCTTCGTCACTCCTTCGTGATCGACAATGCAGACATGCATGCTTCTCGCGTGCAGGTCCACGCCGCAGTAAAATTCGTGCTGCTGTTGGTAGAATCTCATCGTAGCCTCCGTGGAAGATGGATGCGGTGAAGCCCGCATCAAGCGCCGCAGCCCCACGCTGCCGCGCCGCGAGCCCTCGGGGCATCGCTAATCTAAATGGGAACGTCGCCTCCACCGGAAGCGGAGGCCATGATGAGTATCCATTCATTCAAGCCGACGCCCCTTTGCGGCGCGACTTAATTCAGGCGTTATGGCATCCGTACTTTCCCCCGCGAACCCGGCGCGCTCCACACGGCTGCCCATCCTGTCATACCGGGGCACATCGGGACGTGACGGATCGTTGAATCCTCACGAGGATGCTCATCAGGCGGAAGACGTGCACATGCCGGTAATACAATCGATTCAGGTCGGTCGGGCGCAAACCTACACGCATGCCGCGGCGGCTGACGGCAAGGCGGGCGACGGCAGTGCGGCCGAGTGGACGACCGCGTTTTTCAAGTTCCCCGTCGCGGGACGAGTCGACGTGGGCCAGCTGGGCATCGCCGGCGACGAGCAGGTCGACCGGAAGAATCACGGCGGGCCGGACAAGGCGGTGCTCGTCTATTCGGCCGAGCATTTGCCGCTCTGGCGAGAGCGATTGAATTTGCCGGAGATGGCCGGCGGCGCTTTCGGCGAGAACTTGACAATCGCCGGCAGCACCGAAGAGGACGTCTGCATCGGCGACCTCTGGGAAGCGGGCGCGGTACAACTGCAGGTCACGCAGCCGCGGCAGCCGTGCTGGAAGATGTCGCGCCGCTGGAACATTCCCACGCTTGCCCAGCAGGTGATCGCCAGCGGCCTCTGCGGCTGGTACCTGCGGGTGCTCCGCGGCGGGTCGCTCGCGCCCGGCGACGCGCTGACGCTCGCGAGCCGGCCGAATCCCCAGTGGACGATCGCCCGCGCGACGCACCTGTTTCACCATCGGAAGGACGACCTTCCGGCGGCGCGGGAGCTCGCGGCGGTCGCGGAGCTTTCGACGAGCTGGCGGGAATCGCTCGACGCTCGCCTCGCCAAGCATGCCACCGGGGCAGGATAGACTTTGAACTGAAAGCCGCAAGTTGCATCGAGGCCGGGTTCCCTTTGCCGATCATCAACCTTGGCGAGCTGACAACTCCACAGAGCGCGGCAGCCCTGCGCCTGGCGGTGGGCAGCCGCTCAGAAACCGCTGCCGAATCGCTCATCGCCAGCGTGCTGGCATCGGCCGCGGCCCGCGACGACTTTCTCCTCGTGGCAGCCGTCGATGATTCGCGAGAGCAGGAATCACCAAGTTCCCGGGTTCAGGCTGCAGTCCTCGCGCAGTTATTAGCCGGTCGGGCGGCGGTAGTTTGGACGCCGCAAGTTGCTGATCCGTGTATCGCCGCTGGATCGCGATCGCTCGCCCTCGAATTGCTCGCCGCGGTCCACGCCGAGCTCGCCAGGCGCGGCGTCCATCTGACGCAAGTCATCGCCGAAGTCGGCGCTACGCCGCCGGAAGACTTCTGGCAGGCGGCCGGATATTGCCACGCGGGCGATCTCTGCTATGTAGCGATTCCTGTCGTCCAGTCGAATCGGGCGTCCGCTTCTAAACTGCCGTTTGCCCTGGAGATCGCCCCGCCCGACGATACGCGTTTGGCGGCGATCCTGACCCAAACGTATCGCGGCTCGCTCGATTGTCCGCTGGTCGATGGTCTGCGCGAACCGGCCGACGTACTGGCGGGTTATCGAACCGTCGGCACCTATCGCCCCGAGTGGTGGTTGATCGCGCGGGCCCATGGCCAGGATGTCGGGTGCTTGATTCTGGCTGATCACCCCGAGCAAGGTCACGTCGAACTCGTTTACCTGGGAATCGCGCCGCCGTGGCGAGGGCGACGTTGGGGACGACTCCTGACCGCTGCGGCGCTGCAACTTGCCGCTCGGGTGGGACACGAGCGGCTGGTCCTGGCGGTTGACGAGCGGAATGGGCCGGCCCGCGCCCAGTACGCCGCCGCCGGTGGCGTCGAGTGGGACACACGGCGGATCTGGATATGCGACCCGCGGAATCCCCAAGTCTCGAAATAGCAAGCACTTAGGCGTCGACTTCGGGTCAGTCGCCGAGGCCGGCGACAGCTTGTCCACGCCTGTTTTGCGCCCCTCAAAAAGTCCTTAAGAGATGACGGATTGGCAATCCAAACGTGATTTGCCGAGCGTTTTATCGTCGCGTGAAACTTCCATGAAGAAAACTTGCCGACTGGCTCGCCGAACCGTTTGACAGCAGAGCTAGCACGACTAAAATCGGCCCGCGGATTCAATCACTGCCGCACGGTTGGCCTTCGCCAACTCGCCGTCATTGTCCCAAGCAGCGCCGCCGCGATTCACGGCAACGGGCGTCTGCTTGCGGTGTTGGAAACCTCCCCCTTAGGATTCTCGCGCTAGGAGTGCGCGCTCGGATGCACGAGGCAGCGACCAGGGACGAAAGCTTGCTGACGGCAGCGATCGCGGAGGCGATTGCCGGCCGGGTGGGCCGCGACCGATACGAATTGTGGCTCGGCGAGCATGCTGAGCTGCGATGCGTGGCCGCACCTGTCGCGGCGCCGGTCGAGTCGACTCGCTCCCCCTCCTTGGTTCTGCAGGTCGTCGCCCGCGAGCCGTTTCGCCTGGAGTACTTGAAGCGGCAGTTCCGCGCGGAAATCGCAGCCGCGGCGACGGAGATTCTCGGCGCTGGGGCGAGTATCGAGTTTGTGCTGGCCGTTGTCGACGACACGGCTGACCCGTCCGTGCCATCCGCACCGGCGGCATCGCCCGCGAAGGGGCCCGCCCCCGAGCCGCTTGCGACGCGGACCGAAGAGCCGGCCGCTCGGCAGTCTGCCTCGTCCGAATCGAACCGACCGGCGCGGCGGCCGTTCGCCAGCTTGACCGAGTTCGTCGCCAGCCGCGGCAGCGAACTGGCCCTGGCGTCGGCCCGCAGTGTGGTCGCACATCCCGGGCAATACTCGCCGCTCACGTTCGTCGGCCCGCCCGGCTGTGGCAAGACGCACCTCCTCGAAGGAATCTGGCGCGAGACCCGATCGCGCGGCATGAAGCGAGTGACGTATCTGACGGCCGAGCAATTCACGAATCAATTTCTCGACGCACTGAAACAGAGCGGCACGCCGAACTTTCGCCGCAAGGTGCGTGATGTCGATCTCTTGCTGATCGACGACCTGCAATTCTTCGCCGGCAAGCAGTCGACGATCGTCGAGCTCGTCCACACGATCGACACGCTCCTCCGCGAAGGGCGGCAGCTCGTCTTTGCAGCCGACCGGCCGCCGGCCGAACTGCGGGGCTTGGGGGTTGATTTGCCGACGCGACTAGCGGGCGGGCTCGTTTGTCCGCTCGAACCGGCCGACGCGCCGGCCCGCCGCAAGATCGTCGAACAACTGGCACGCAAGCAGCAAACCGAACTGCCGGGCGACGTGCTCGACTATATCGCCGCCCAACTCGGCGGCGATGCGCGGCA
>JALORD010000202.1 GCA_025459145.1 Pirellulaceae bacterium
TCGGGATCAGGGAAGTAGCGGTAGTCGCTCGATTCTTCCTTCTCGCGCTGGCTGAACGTCATCCCGCGGGCGTCGTCCCAGCCGCGGGTTTGCTTGAACACGCCAGGGTCCCCCATCTTGCGGCCGGTCTCCTGCCACACTTCGTATTGCCGCTTGGCTTCGTAAGCGAGGGCCCGCTCGATGAACCGGAAGCTGTTGAGATTCTTGATCTCGACGATCGGCGTCGCGACTTTTCCCTGCGGCGTGTCGATGTGCAGGTTCACATTCGCATCGACCCGCAGCGAGCCCTCCTGCATGTTGCAGTCGGAGACCGCCAGGTACGTGAGCAGCAGTTTCAGCTCGGTCAGGTAAGCCCGCGTCTCTTCCTGGCTCCGCAGGTCAGGGGCCGAGACGATTTCCAGCAGCGGCGTGCCGGTCCGGTTCAGGTCGATCCGCGTATCGGCCTTGCCGGCCGCTTCGTCGTGCAGGCTCTTCCCCGCGTCTTCCTCCAAGTGTGCCCGGATGATGCCGACTTTCTTCGCCGCAAACCGCCCTTTCGGATCGCTGATCTCGAGCCAGCCGTTCTGCGACATCGGCAGGTCGTACTGGCTGATCTGGTAGCCCTTGGGAAGGTCCGGGTAGTAGTACTGCTTGCGGTCCCACTTGGTGAATTCGGGAATCTCGCAATTGAGGGCCACCGCCGTCACCAGCGACAGCCGAAACGCCTCGCGGTTCATCACCGGCAGGCTCCCTGGCAGGCCGATGCAAACCGGGCACGTCTGCGTATTGGGCGCGGCACCAAACTTCGTGCTGCAGCCGCAAAACAGCTTCGACCGCGTGGCGAGCTGCACATGCGTTTCGAGACCGACGATGAGGGTGTAGGGGTGGTCGGGCATGTTATTCCTTCGCTAACTCCTGGTCGGCCGCTTCAAATGCCAATCGGTTGCCCGCTGGAACATGGCCGCCGCCTGCAACAGCCGCTCTTCGTCGAAGGCCCGGCACTGGAGCTGCAAGCCAATGGGCAGGCCACCCTTCGTCAATCCGCAGGGAATGCTCATCCCGCCGATGCCCGCCAGGTTCGTCGGCACGGTGTACAGGTCTTCGAGGTACATCGAGAGCGGGTCGTCGGTCTTTTCGCCCAGTTTGAACGCCGGGTTCGGCGTCGTGGGGCCGACGACGAAATCGACTTCTTCGAAGGCTTGGTCGTAGTCGCCGCGGATCAACCGCCGGACCTTCAGGGCCTTCACATAGTACGCGTCGTAATAGCCCGCGCTGAGCGTATACGTGCCGAGCATGATCCGCCGCTTCACCTCGGGGCCGAACCCTTCGGCCCGCGTCTTGCGATACAGGCGAATGAGCGGCGTATCGAGATCGGCGAGCTCCTTGCCACTGCCGCCCGCTTCGGCCTGCTTCTGCTCGGCGAGCAGTTCCTCGAGCATCTGCTTCTCGTCGGTCCGATAGCCGTAGTGCACGCCATCGTAACGAGCGAGGTTACTCGACGCTTCGCTGGGGGCGATGATGTAATACGTCGCGATGCCGTACTTGCTGTGCGGCAGCGAGACGTCTTTCACGGTCGCGCCGAGCGACTCATAGACTTTCACCGCCTCGCGGACCGCCGCTTCGATTTCGCCGTCGAGCCCCAGGCCAAAGTGCTCCCGCACGAGGCCCAGCTTCAGTCCCTGGAGGGGCTGGTTAAACGACTGGGAGTATTCCGGCACCGGCAAATTGGCACTCGTCGAATCGCGCGGGTCATGCCCCGCGATCGCTTCGAGCAGGATCGCGCAGTCCTCGGCCGTGTGTCCCATCGGCCCGATCTGATCGAGCGAGCTAGCAAACGCGACAAGACCATACCGGCTGACGCGGCCATACGTCGGCTTGAGCCCCGAGACGCCGCAAAACGCCGCGGGCTGCCGGATGGAGCCACCGGTATCCGTGCCAATCGAGAGCGGCGCCATCCCGGCCGCCAGGCACGCGGCCGCCCCGCCGCTCGAGCCGCCGGGAACGCGCGTCACGTCCCACGGGTTTGTCGTCTGGAAATACGCACTATTCTCGGTCGAGCCCCCCATCGCGAACTCGTCCATGTTCGTCTTGCCGAGCAGCACCGCATCGGCGGCTTTCAGCTTCTCGACGACCGTCGCGTCATACGGCGGGACAAAGTTCTGCAGGATCTTGCTGGCGCAGGTCGTCTTCACCCCCGCAGTACAGAGCACGTCCTTGATCGCCACCGGCAGGCCGGCCAGCTTGCCGACTGGCTGGCCGCTCGCCCGCCGCTCGTCGATCTCTTTGGCTCGGGCGAGTGCCGCATCGATGTCCAGATGCAGAAAAGCTTTGACTTCGCCATCGCGAGCGCAAATTCGCTCGGCGTAAGCATTCACGAGTTCAACCGACGAAACTTTGCGGGCGGCAAGGTCGCGAAGAAGCTCGGCGGCACTGCAATCGGCTAAAGACATGTCCAGATTCCCGGAGCTCGACTTCAATGACGAATGTCGAAACCCAAATGTCGAATCAAACCCGAAATACACATGACGAAATCATCGGCCATGCCCCATTTGAATTTCGGGCTTCTGACATTCCTTCGACATTTGGATTTCGGATTTCGAACTTCGCCGCTATTCCCCCAGCACCGCCGGCACCCGGTAGCACTCGCTGTCGCGCTTGGGCGCGTTGGCCAGAGCCGCATCCCGCGGCAGGCTTTCCCGCAGCGCATCGTCCCGAAACACGTTGTGCATTTCGACGGCATGAGCCATCGGCTGAATGCCGTCGGTGTTGACTTCCGAAAGCTGCTCGACATAGCCCACGACCCGCGTGAGCTGCGTGGTCATCGTGTCGAGCTCGGCCTCGGAGAGCAAGAGCCGGCCCAGGAGCGACACCTTTTCGACATCGGCGCGCGACAGCGACATGGCGAAACCTCCAGGTTAAGGAGACCGGGTGAATAGACTGGGCCGCGGGAGGAGAGGTTCGCGGACGGACAAAACCACTCCCCGACCATGCGGCCAAGGAGTTTCGCAGCGTACCAGCGGCGCAATTTACCAGCGACCGTCGATTATTTCTTGCCCTTCGCAGGGGCACTCGCAGCGGCCGGCTTCGTAGCCGCTGGCTTGGTCGGAGCCGATCCCTTGGCGGCGGGTTTGGTCCCCTTGGCAGCAGCGGCGGGCACGCCCCCCTTCACCGGCTGCCCCTTGTGCTGCACGGACACCGGCAGCTTGAACGGAGCCTGCTTGACCGCTTTGCGGACCACACCGGCCTTGAGGCAACGGGTGCAAATCCGCACGTATTTGTTGGTGCCGTTGGGAGTCGTGATTTTCACCCGCTGCAGGTTCGGCTTGAACTCGCGGCGGGTAATCCCGGTGATCTTCGTACCAACGCCGCCCAGGTACTTGGCCTTACCGCGGGTTTCGATCTGGTTCCCTTTGGAAGCCTTTTTCTGGCAATAATCGCACTGCGCCATCGCTCGGATTCCTTCGCTTGTTCACTTGCAAGTTGGGGAGCCCGCGCACCGCGCCATCAGCCCGCCCTTTGGGGAATCCACCAATATATCGCACCCTCGCCGGGCCGCAACGGCGTGTGACGTTCGCCGGCGATCTCGCCACCTCGTCATCGGCTGCTGGGGTAGGACGGCAGAAGTTCCGGGGAGGGTATTCCCGGGTCATCCGATATTGTGGTCGAGTTCGCGGTAGCCGGCAGTTCGGCACTGGCGGCGCGAATGATTGCGCTCTCCAGCACTTCGATTCGCCGCTCGAGCGTTGAAATTCGACCGGCTGCCGACTTGTCTTCCTGCACATAGGTAGTTCCCCCACCAAGGTGCAAGCACCCACATGGCACAAGACCGACGGCAAGTCCCCCTAAAAGAGCCGCAAAACGAAATGATCGCCGCATAAATGCTCGTCTGGCCGCCATTTTCAGTGCTCCTGAAAGCCGGCGGGATAGTCGCTCAACACCCACCACTGGTCAAGGTCAACGGACACCTCTTTTCGAGGGGTGCTGACAGTGTCCCAATAGTTCGGTTGCTGGCTGGGTAGGCCGGCCTTCCGCTCTTGACCGAGCGGAGCAATCCCGCGACCATCCGGCCCCCCGCAATGGCAGACCGCGAGTTTGCCATAATTCCCAGAATCGTTTGAGGATCCAGACCATGCGTGGCTGGTCGTTGCTCGTCCTGGCCCTGTTGGGCTCGTGTTTTAGTTCGCTCGGCTGTCGCTCCCCCTACTACGCCGATCGTGGCGCGATGACCGGCGGTCTGGCCGGTGCGGGACTTGGCGCGGTCATTGGCGACGCCTCGGGCAATGCCGGTCCGGGCGCGGTCATTGGCGCCGCCGTCGGAGCACTCACCGGCAATGCCATCGGAGAAGGGATCGACGCCGATATGGCCCGCACGCGAGCAGAAGTCGAAGCCCGCATGGGACGGCAGATGTCCGGCGCGGTGGCGATGAACGATGTCGTGGCGATGACGCAGGCCGGCCTGAGCGAAGACGTTATCTCCACACATATTCGCACCCATGGCGTCGCCCAGCCTCCCACGGCGGGCGACCTTATCAACCTGCGGAATCAGGGCGTTAGCGACCGGGTGCTGCAGGCTCTGCAGCAAACGCCGCCACCGGTGACCCCCGTGTCTTACGCAGTTCCACAAAGGGAAGTCGTCGTCGAGCAATACTATGGCCCGGGCTATTACGGACCTGGCTTCTATAGCCCGGCCTACTGCCCACCTCCTGCCTATTTGCACTATCACCATCATCGCCACCGCCGCCACGGCCCCAGTTGGGGCTTCTCGTTTGCCCACTAGTTAGTCCGATGTCTCCAACATTCCGGATCGGCGTTTATCTGCGTCAATCTGTGGCAAGCACTCTCCGCCGAGTTTGTAGGCAGGCAATCGCGCCCCGGCGGAAATCCTTTACGAGATCCGGTGGTCGCTAATCCGATGTCGGGTCTGCTCGCCACATCGCGGACTTTGAACTCGCCGGACTCTCATCCCGCAGGACGCTCCTATACAGCCCTGGCGTTCGCTCGATTAGCATGACGGGTGGCCAACTGGGCTCACTGGCGGCAGTTCGTTGGGGAATGTCATGGTTTGTCGATCGATAAAGCACATGCGACAACGCTTGGCGATTGTCGTGACAGCAATAGGCTGGGCCGCTGCAGGTTGGCTGGCCCCTGCTCCCCACGTCGTGGCCCAGCAGAATCCCGACGAGGTAATCGCCCCCCAGGAAATCGGCCTCCGCGCCCCCGAGGGCTTCGAAGTCACCCTCTTTGCCGGCGACGACCTGGCGCACGACATCTACTCGATGACGATCGATGCCCGCGGCCGGGTCGTCGTGGCCGGTCGCGGCTACGTCAAGGTGCTGCACGACGACGATCAAGACGGCCGGGCCGACCGGGCGACCCTCTTTTCCGAGCGACCGAAGAGCGGCGCCCACGGCCTGCTCTTCGTTGGCGATGATCTGTTCGCCACCGGCGACGACGGGCTGTGGGTCCAGCGCGATGCCGATGGCGACGGCGTGGCCGACGGTCTCAACAACACTGCCGACGGCACACGCGAAAAATGGACGTACCTCAAACATCCCGAGCATGGGGCCAACGCGATCCTGCATGGCCCCGACGGCTGGATTTATGTCGTCTGCGGCAACGATGCGGCCGTCACCAGCAAGCTCGCCTCTCGCCCCGGCTCGCCGGTTCGCGAACCAAACTGCGGCACGATCGTCCGGTTTACGAGCGATGGCAAAACGTCCGAGATCCTCGCCCACGGCTTTCGCAATCCGTACGACGCCGACTTCGGCCCGCTCGGCGAGCTCTTCACGGTTGATGCCGATGGGGAGCGAGATCACCACCTTCCCTGGTACGCGCCGACGCGCTTGTTCGATGTCGCTCAAGGCATGCACCACGGCTGGCTCCTCAGCGGTTGGCAGCGGAGTTGGAACCGGCCCGCGTCGTACTTCGACAATGTCGAGCGGCTGGTTGAGATCGGCCGCGGCTCGCCGACCGGGCTCACGGTCTATCGGCACACCCAGTTCCCCGAGCGCTATCGCGGCAGCGTGCTGACCGCCTGCTGGACGCTCGGCCGCGTTTACCACTTGCCGCTCTCGCCCGAGGGGTCGACCTATACGAGCCCGCCGAAAGCCGAAGTGTTCCTGGAGACAACGGGGGAAGTTGGCTTCGCCCCGGTCGATCTGGCGGTCGGTCCCGCCGGGGACTTGTTCATCGGGATTGGCGGCCGGGGAACACGCGGCGGCGTGTTTCGCGTCACGTATCGCGGTGCCGATAGAGCGACGCCAACGCCGCCGCAGGACTCGGTCAACGCGGTGCTGGCCGCGCCGCAGCCGCTGGCAGCCTGGTCGCGGGCCCGGTGGCAGCCGCTGGCCCTGGAAGTCGGTCGGGAGGCATTCGTTGCCGCACTGGAAGATACACGCCGAAGTCCGAGCGAGCGGATTCGGGCGATCGAGGTGCTGACCGAAATGCTCGGCGGCCTCTCGGTCCACGAGGCGCAGACCGCCATCGACGCCGGTCCGCCGGAGGTCGGCGCGCGGGCCCTCTGGTCGCTCGGCCGCGAACCCCGCGATGCCGATGCGATTCGCGTCGTGATCGAAGCAACGCATCACAAGAGCCCGCGCATTCAGCGCGCCGCCTGGGAAGCGCTGGCACAAGAGCCCGCGCATTCAGCGCGCCGCCTGGGAAGCGCTGGCCGCGTGGAACGATCTGGGGGGCACGCTCGCGCCGATCGTCGCCGAAGCGGCATGGGAGCGCGGTTGGAACTCGCCCGATCGCCGCGTGCGTGCCGCGGCTTTGCTCGCCGATGTCCGCCGCGAAGCCCTCATCCCGCCGCAAGGGGCCGCCAACCTCTGGCGGCTGGCGTTTCGCGGTAAGCTCACTCCCGATCACTTTCCCGCCGCCTGCGACGCACTGGCCGACGCCAAGGACGATCGCGCCCGCCTTGACTGCGTCCGGCTGATGGAGCTGGCGCTCGGCGACATCGACACGCAGCCGATGCAGGAAGATGTCTATGCCGGCTATGCCCTCCGGGCGGACGAAACCCAGCGGGCCGCCGCGGCCAGTTACGGCGGCGCGAAGCTCGCCGCCGCATTTCCGCTCGAGGATCGCGACGCCAATCGCGAACTCGCCCGCCTCGTCGCCATGCTCCCCCTCGAAGATGCGTCGCTCGTCGAGCGTATCGCCGCCCAGCTCACCGCCGAGAGCCATCCCACGGATGACCTGCACTACCTGATCTGCCTGTCGCGACTGCCGGCAGCCCGCACCGAGCTGGCCACCGAGCGCGTCGCCGCGGGGCTCGCTCGACTGCAGCCGAAGATGCAGTCCGCGGCCCTGTACGAGAGCCGCAACTGGCCGACACGTGTCATCGAAGCGCTCACGCAGCTCTACGCCCTCGATCCAGCGCTGCCGCAAGCCGTCATTCGCCAGAGCGAATTCGCTCAGCCGGTCCAAGCCATTCTGGCGGCGCCGATGAATCCCGACGACCGGCGAGCCGCCGCCCGGCGACTGCTCGCGGCCACTCGCGAAAGCGACGAACCGCGCTGGACCGATCGCATGGTCGCCCTCGTCGGCGAGTTGCCCGCCGAAGAAGCCCTGCCGGCGCTGCGGCTGGCCTGGGCCGATTTTTCGCTTCGCGATGCGATCGTCCGCGTTTTGGCCGCGTCGCCCCACCGCGACGATCGTTCGCGGTTCGTTCAGTCGCTGGCCTCCCCGCAAGCCGATACGATCCAGCGGGCTGCCGAGGCGCTGGCAACCCTGGGAACGCCGGCCCGCGAGCCGGTCAGCCCCGACGAACTCCTGGCCGCTTTCCTGGCTCTCAAGCAGGCGTGCCTCGCCCCCGAAGCCACCACGCTGCGCGATTCGCTCGTGGCGCTCTTGTCGGCTTGGACCGGCGAAACGTTGGAGCTGGCGGAGAAGCCTGCCTCGGGCGAACTTCTGGCCATGTATCAGCCTTGGTTTGCCTGGTTCGAACAAGCGCATCCCCTGTCGGCCGCAGAGCTTTCGCGGTCGACGGCCGCCACCGCGCAGGAGTGGCAAGCGCGGGCCGCAGCGATTGACTGGACGGTCGGCGATCCACTCCGCGGGAAGAAAGTCTTCGAGCAGCGGTCTTGTCTCAAGTGTCATGCCGGCAATAGTTCTCTCGGCCCCGATCTGGCGGGAGTCAGCGGTCGCTGGTCGCGCGAGGACTTGCTCGCGGCGATCGTCGATCCAAACAAGGATGTGGCCCCCCTGTATCAAACGACGCAGGTCGTGACTGGTTCGGGCCGGTCGTATACCGGCCTGGTCGTGTACGAATCGCCCGATGGCACGCTCCTGCAAACGGGACCCGATACGACTCTTCGCATCGCGGGAGATGAGATCGTGGCGCTGCGGAAAAGCCGCGTTTCGCTGATGCCCGAGGGACTCTTGCGCGATGCGACCGATCAGGAGTTGGCCGATCTGTTTGCCCATCTGCAGACCCTCCGCGGCAATCGGTGACCGATCGACGTTGTGCACAAGAAACGGCAACCGCGGCCGAATGAGTCACAGTATTCACGGCACACCGTATTCGCGGAACACAGTACTCACTGAACGCAGTCATCACTGCACTCGAGAAAGCACATTGCTCATGTCGGCCGAAGCCTCGTCTCCCGCTGCGAAGCCTGCTCCCCCCGCCAGCGCGCGCCCGCCGCGCTACGTTCCCGGCTGGGGAGTGCGGATCACCCTTGCGCTGTGCCTGATCGGTGTGGCGATTGTCCGCACCTTGCCGGGCATCGAAGGGATGCCCTCCCCGTGGAACGACTTGGCGCTGGCCAACATCCTGACGCTGATTCTCTCGTTCATCGCGGGCATGACGCTGCTGGTCTGGTTCACGGCGTTCAGCAGCCACCCGGGACTCTTGCGGTGGATGGCGGTGGCGGCGGTGCTCCTGGCGATCGGCGGATTCTTCAGCCTGTTCCGCTTTGTCGGCGTGAGCGGCGACATGTTTCTCACGTTCGAGCCCCGCTGGATTACGCCAGCCGATCGGGCGATCGGCGCGCTCACACCGGCCGCCGAAAATGCCGACTTGGCGACCACCACCGACGACGATTTTCCACAGTTCCTCGGCCCCGAGCGGCGTAACTGGGTGCCCGGCCCGGAACTGGCCCGCGACTGGAAGGCGAATCCGCCGAAAGAACTTTGGCGTCGGCCGATCGGCGCCGGCTGGTCGGCCTTCTCGGTCGCAAACGGCTATGCGGTGACGATGGAGCAGCGGGGCGATGAAGAGTGGGTCGCCTGCTACCGCGTTGACAACGGCGAGCCCGTTTGGGGACATGCGATTACCGCGCGGCACGAGAATCCGCTGGGCGGTGTCGGCCCCCGCGGCACGCCTACGATCCATGCCGGCCGCGTCTATGCCCTCGGCGCGACGGGCGTCCTTCGCTGTCTCGATGGCAACACGGGGGAGCTGCTGTGGCAGGATGATCTGCGGGCGCGCTACGGACTCGATGCTGTGACCGACGAAACGCTCGTCCAGTGGGGCCGCGCCGCTTCGCCGCTGATTGTGGATGATCTGGTGGTAGTCCCCGCGGGCGGACCGCGCGAGTCGGCCAAGTCGCTGATCGCGTTCAAAACCGAGACCGGCGAAGTCGCCTGGGAAGGTGGCTACGATCAGATCAGCTACGCCTCGCCGGTCCTGGCCACGCTCGCCGGCGTGCAGCAGATTCTGATCGTCAATGAGAAGACCGCCTCGGGGCACGATCCAAAGACAGGCGAGCTCTTGTGGTCGCACGACTGGCCTGGCAACGAAGCCGTTCCCCCAGCGGCGGCCGGCGAAGATCCCCGGACCCGCCTGGCCTTGCTCCCGGGCAACAGCAGCCAGGACGCCGCCTCGTCGCAGCCTGTGCCGCTTCCTGGCGATCGGCTTCTTTTGACCAAAGGCTACGGCGGCGGAGCGGCGCTGCTGCAGTTCGCCGGGGATGCGGGCCCAGAGAAGATCAGCACAGGCAAGATTGCTGAAACTCTTTGGCGCAACCCCAAAGCCCTGGAGACGAAGTTCACCAACGTGTCGGTGATTGGCGAGCATGTTTACGGTCTCTCAAACGGCTATCTCGAATGCATCGAACTGGCGACCGGAGACAAGACCTGGAAGAAGAATCGGCAGCAAAACTACGGTCACGGTCAGGTGCTCGGCGTCGGAAATCTGCTCCTGGTGCAAGCGGAGGACGGGCATGTGGCCCTGGTCGAAGCCAATCCCGAGAAGTTCGTCGAGCTAGCCTCGCTTCCAGTCCTCAACGACAAAACCTGGAACAACCTCTGCCTCTCCGGCAACAGACTGCTCGTCCGCAACAGCCGCGAGGCAGTCTGCCTGGAACTGCCAACGATCAGCGGCGAGGCGGCGCCTGCGCCGTGAAGGGAAATCGAATTGCGGTTGTCGGATGTCAGCGTATGACCTTCCTCAAGGTCTGTGGAAAGGTTCCTGTCTGACGAGTCGCTTGTCATGGAACCACCCGACAGTGGCTATTTATCCTGCTCGATCCTCTCGCCGTGGCGACTGAATACTTGAGCGCTTTCGGCCCCTCCGCGCCAGCACCCTCGTTAAGTCCTTCCCCTGGTCCCCAGCATCCCGATGGCCGTAATCCTCTTGCTCATCAAGAGTTAATAACTCATGTTCAGGCGCATCATCCCTCGACTTGCGGAGCAGCCGGCCCTTCTCATTTAACGAAACGTTCACCTCAAACTCCTCTCGCCACAACTCCTCGGCATTGGATTAAACCCATTGATAGAGGGGGCTGTCTGAAGTAGGCCCCACAGGCCTCTGAAGGCCCGGGGTGTGCAAGGACGACGGCTTGTCATCCGAGGGCAAAGCCAAGTCCGGCTCCGCCCCGTGCATAAACACCTGACAGAAAGTCGCGACAGTCACAGCGCGATTAGGCACAACACACTAACCGATGTCAACGTTTTGCGCGCGAGAATTCGGACGAACGGCGACTTGTGGCGACACCCTAGTGCGCAAGGCCTTATTCCATCAACCCTTGCATGAAAGCCCCTCGTCCTAAGTCGCATCAGAATTTTCGGCAGCCGTGACTAGTCTGGTCACGATTCGTAAGACCTGTTCACTAGTGAACAAACCGAATTTGGGGGTTGTCACTGGTCAATTGTCAGTTGTCAGTTGTCAATTGTCGGTTGGGTTCGATGGTCGACGGCTAACCCCTGTCGGCGCGGCCGAGGACTGCCGGTCGAACTTCTGCTCGTGCACAGCCCCTGCCTCCCAACTCTCCCCCGCGCGCCTTGCGACCTCGTGCTCAGACCTTTATTCTGGGCATTCGTCAAGCTTGCATCTCTCCGAGGCCCGGGCGGCGATTGGCGTCCCGCCTGACCTCCAACTTTGCCCTATCAGCTCATGCGCAATGTCATTTCGCTCGTCCTCGGCGGTGGCCGCGGGACTCGGCTCTTTCCGCTTACTAAGTTTCGCAGCAAGCCAGCCGTGCCGCTGGCCGCCAAGTACCGGTTGATCGATATTCCGCTGTCCAACTGCATCAACAGCGGCATGAACCGGATGTACGTGCTGACCCAGTTCATGTCGGTCAGCCTGCATCGGCACATTCGCCAGACCTATCGCTTCGATCACTTCAGCGGCGGGTTCGTCGAGCTATTGGCGGCCCAGCAGACCGAGACCGGCGGCGACTGGTACCAGGGAACGGCCGACGCCGTCCGCAAGCAGCTTCGCTACATCCAGCAGCCGGGGATCGACTATGTCGTGATCCTCTCCGGAGATCAGCTCTACCGGATGGATTATCGCGACATGCTGCAGACGCACATCGACAGCCAGGCCGACGCCACCATCGCGGGCATTCCGGTCACCCGCGAGGCGGCCAAGGCGTTTGGCGTGATGCGGATCGGCGACGACGGCCGCGTGCTGGGCTTCCTCGAAAAACCGCAGACCGATAAAGAGGCCGACATCGTCCGGATGGACCCGGCCTGGATCGATGCTCGCGGCATTCCTAGCCACGGCCGCGACCTGATCGCCAGCATGGGCATCTACGTCTTCAACCGGGACGTGCTGGTCGACGCGCTCGAAAAGACCGACTATCTCGACTTCGGCAAGGAAGTTTTCCCCGCCTCGGTCCGGGCCAAGCGGGTGCAACTGCACCTGTTCGATGGCTACTGGGAAGACATCGGCACGATTAAGGCGTTTTACGAGGCCAACCTGAGCCTGGCCAGCAGCGCCCCGCCGTTCGATTTCAACAGCCCCTCGGCCCCGATCTACAGCCGGCCGCGGTTTTTGCCGCCGACGTTGATCGAGGGAGCCAGCGTTAACCGGAGCCTGATCGCCGACGGCTGCAAGATCGGCCGCGGGACGACGATCGAAAACAGCGTCGTCGGCCTGCGATGCTTCATCGGCGAGAACGTGACGATCAAGAACACGGTCATCATGGGAGCCGACTTCTTCGAGGACGCCGCCCGCCGCGCGCAAGGGACCGTACCGGCACTGGGCATCGGCTCGGGGAGCTACATCGACGGAGCGATCGTCGACAAAAATGTGCGGATCGGCCAGAACGTGCGAATCGTCAACGAGGCGGGCGTCGAAACCCGCGGCGAGGACGAGCCCTGCATCATCCGCGAAGGAATTCCCAACGTCGTGAAAGACGCGGTGTTGCCCGATGGGTGGGTGCTGTAAGCGGTGTCGAGGCAGCCCATCGTTCACAGGAAAGGGGATCCGCCCAAGGTAGTCGCAATCCGAACGTTCGATCCTGCCGTTCACTCCGAAAGCTTGGGGGTGTGCTATGCAACGGATTTGCTGGTGTCTGGCGATCCTGCTGATTTCAGGTTGCGAAATGAGCCCGCCGCCGGCGAAGAAGGTAGCGGCGGTTCCGCCGCCGCCGGGCGTCACGTCGATGACCGCCGAGGGCTTCTCGTTCGGCGGCAAGCAAGTCGCCCTGCCGGCCACAACCGCGCAGCTTAAGGAACTGCTCGGCGAACCCGATCGCATCGTGGAAAAGGTGAACCGGATCCTCGTCTGGGACGGCCGGGGGATTTACGCGTATTGCCGGACCGATCGTGACGAGATTCACGACATCTCGATCGCGTTCAAGAAGCAAGGCTTCGACTTCGATCCGCAGAACACTTTCCCGGGGTCGGTCGATGTCGGCGGCACGACCATTTCTGGATCGACCAAGCTTGCCGAACTGCAAGCGGCTGGCTTTACGGGCGAGCCAGAACTCAGCCTCGAAAAACAGCTCGGCGAACGCTTCGTACTGGTCGAGTTCGATGGCTCGGTTGTGGGGCTGAGCTATTCGCTTCCGTGAGCGAGCGTTATTGAGCGAAGGTGTCCTACGCGATCTTAATGCAGGGCGATCCTCAACGCCGCCCGTAGAACAGATAGCGCGGATCGGTCGCCGTTGGCACGCCGTGTGCAACTCTTCTCGAGCAGAACACATATCGGGACAAATCCCGAATTTTGCCGCCGTGCGCTGATCGATGGGCGATCAGTTTGGGCGGTGTGCTGCCATGAGCGAATCGCTTAAGGAGGATTGTAATGACGCGCAATGAACGGGCTGCGGAACTCACCGAACTGGTGCAAACCGAACAAGGCCTGGAGGAACTCGCGCAAGTGTATCGGCAAGTCTGCCACCACGAAGAAATGGCGACTCCCGATCTTACGCCGGCCATGATGATCGATCAGATTCTGGAAAAGGAATATCCCACGACACCGGTCGGCGGGTTGACGCACTAGGAGCCTCCGCCGCGCACACCGCGGCTCCGCGTACCACTCTTCTTGGACTCGATTTCAAGCGGAAACGCGACGGCGCGGAGCAATGTGTGTTGTGGTAATTGCGATCGCGGCCGTGTCGCGAGACCGCTATTCGCCCCTTAGCGCCGCCACGAGCGGGGCCCGCATCGTGGCCCACACGGCGATCAAACCGGCTGCGATTCCCACCACCAGCACGATCGCCAGCATCACCGCCAGGTCTACAATGGGCAGCTGGACGCCGCTGGTCACGGCATGCGGCAGGACCGTGACGAGCGCCGCCATCGCGCCGGTCGCCAGTCCCCCGACCAGCAGCAACAGGTTCTCGAAGAGGACCATCTGCCCCAGCCGCTGGCGGCGAAAGCCGGTGGCCCGCAAGAGAGCCAGTTCTTTCCGCCGTTCGAAAACGCTCCGCAGCTGGACCGCCGCCATGCCGAACGTTCCGAGCAAGAGACCAATCGCCCCCAGGCTCTGAAATGTGCTGATGTACGTATTCTGCACCGCCAGCAGATCGGCCAGCACGCGGCGGGAATCGCTGGTGTCGAACCCCTCATCGCTCAGCCGGTCTTCGAGCAGTGTCGCGACCGCGGCCCGGCGTTCCGCGGGGGCCGCAATCAGGAAGTACCGATAGCCGCTCGTTTCGGGAAAGAGCCGCGTGAAGTTGGCCTCTCCGATGAGCAGGCTTCCCTGTAGCACGGTATTGTCGAGCAGCCCGACGACGCGAAATGTCGTCGGCGTGCCCCCATATTCGAACGAAAACTCCTGGCCGATGCCGCCATACAGCTGCAGGCTGTACATGGCCGTGTTCTTGTCGAGGACGACGGGCAGGGGCTCATCCGGGGCGGTCGCCTCAGACAATAGGTGCCACGGATTGGCCATTTCCTCCGGCGTCGCCGCTGCCGAGGCCGCCCAGCCGAACGGTGTCGCCGCGGGCTGGTCAAAGTGAGCCACCAGCGCCGGCGTTACGCCCAGCACGCGCGGCTGCGTGGCTTTGTAGAGATTCCGGCAACTGGCGTCGTCGCCCGGTTTCGCGCGCAGCGAAAGGATCGTGACTCCATCGAGCTCGCTCGCCTGGCCTGCAAACAGTTCACGCCGCGCGGCCGCGTCATTCAAATCGGCGACGATCGGCTCCGAGCTTTCCGCCAGCAGATCGAATCCGCCCACGCCCCGGCTGCTGGGACTCAGTCGGAATGAACTGACGGCGATGATCAAAAACGACGCCGTCGCCATCAGGGCGAT
>JALORD010000014.1 GCA_025459145.1 Pirellulaceae bacterium
ATGGCCAGTCCCGCAGAATGCGGTCGATATTCTCTTTGCGTGCCATCGGTTAACTATGCCAGCGGAAGTCGCCAGCGGTTTTTTCGTGCGAAAAGCGATGAGGCCATCGTTCCATCACCGAACTCACCCGATTATACACTCGACCCGGCCATTCGGGCAGGTTGTTCTACAGCCGCGCGACGCGGCGCTCGCAGGGTTTTCCCAGCTTGACACTTGACACGAAACCGCCCCCAATTCCATCCAGGAGCTGAGGCGCTGCATTCGGATGCGGGACATAGCGTAGGATTCAATCAGGGGATCAGTAGAGCTCCGAGGATGAGGGAACAGCCATGAACCAGAACGATCGTGCCCAGCAAATTCAAGAAGCCGAGGAAATCCTGGGCGACCGCCTGCAGAGCGTCGGTTTCGCCAAGGGACTTTATTTCGGCCAGTATCTGCAGGATCAACTCCTTCCCTATCCGCGCCCTCGCGCGGGTGATTCCGCGGAGGAACTCGCCAGAGAGCTGCAGGACTACTGCCTACGCGAAGTGGATCCGGTTGCTATCGATCGCGGCGCTCGCATTCCCGACCAGGTGATTCAGGGGCTGGGCCGATTGGGAGTCTTGGGCGCATGCTTGCCCAAGTCGGTCGGCGGTCTGGAGTTTTCGCAGGTCGCTTACTGCCGGTTGCTCGAAGTTCTGGGCGGACATTGCGGCAGCACCGCGCTGTTCGTCAACGCGCATCACTCGATCGGCCCGCGAGCACTTGTCCTGTTTGGCACTCCCGAGCAGCAAGCGCGGTGGCTGCCGAAACTGGCCAGCGGCGAGTGGATCAGCGCCTTTGCCCTTACCGAGCCAGAAGCGGGGAGCGATGCCGCGAATGTGCAGTCCCTGGCGACTCCCACGCCGGATGGCCGGGGTTTTGTCATCAACGGCCAGAAGCGGTGGATCACCAACGGCGGCATCGCGGATGTTTTGACGGTCATGGCCCGCACTCCGGTGGCTGGAAGCAAAGAGACCAAGATCACGGCGTTTGTCGTCACGCCCGATATGCCCGGCTTCGAGGTCGTCGAAGAGCGGATGGAAAAGTGCGGTGTCCGCGGGACCGCCACCAGCCGCTTGGCCTTTCACGACATGTTCGTGCCGCGCGAAAATGTGCTGGGACAGTTGGGCAAAGGGCTCAAAGTGGCGCTCACGGTCCTCGATTTCGGCCGTACTACGTTCGGCGCCAGTTGCACCGGAGCTGCCAAGTTCTGCGTGGCACGCGCGGTCGAACACACGCAGCGCCGCGTGCAGTTTGGCCAGCCGCTGGCCAGCTTCGAACTGGTCAAAGAGAAGCTGGCCTACATGCAGGCCGGCGTATTCGCGATGGAGGCCTGCACCTATCAGACCGCCGCCTTGATCGATTCGGGCGAAGGCGATTTCATGCTCGAAACGGCCATGCTCAAGGTGTTCGCCACCGAGACGCTATGGCGGATCTTGAACGACACATTCCAGTTGCATGGTGGTACCGCGTACTTTACCGATCAGCCGTTCGAGCGGATGCTGCGAGATGCCCGCATCAACACGATTGGCGAAGGGGCGAACGACGTGCTGCGCGCCTTCACGGCGCTCGTCGGGATGCGCGACGTGGGGCTGGAACTCCAAGGTGTGCTCGATGCCATCCACGCCCCCCTCGGCAATTTCTCGCGATTGGGGCGATTCGCGGGTCGAAAGCTCTCGTCGCTGCTGGTCGCGCCGAGCGTCACTGTGAGCAGCCCGCAGCTCGAACCCGCCGCCGGCCAGCTCGGTAAGCTAGTTGGTTCGCTCGGTTCGAATGTCGAACGATTGCTCCGCACCTACCAACTCGGAATCGTTGATCGCCAGTACCATGCCGGCCGCATTGCTGACGCCGCAACCGAGATCTATGTCAGCGCGTGCGTGCTCAACCGGCTGGATGCCTTGATCCGCGACGACCATGGCACGTCAGCCGAGCTGCCACTTTTGCTCGAATCGGGGCATTACTACCTGACCACTGCGGGTCGGAGAATTCGCCGGGCCCTGGCCGATTTGTGGGACAACGACGACGAGGCGACAACGAGCCTCGCTCAGCGAATGACGAAGGCCGCGAGCAATCCTGCCGCAGGCCGTTCGTCCTTGTCCAACGGTCATTGACCGTCTAATGGCCACGGAGAGCCCAGTGGTCACGGAGTGCACCTTATCGAGACGGACCTTACCGCGCGTGCAACCGATAACCGGGCGTCGCCACGCGAGCATGCGTCTCGTCGTCGTCCAGGATGTACAGGATGTTCTCCTCGCGGGGAGCGGCGCTCGCTGTCGTCGCGGACGGTGCAGTCGGCGGATTACGAATCAGCCTCAGGATTTGACGGACGTCGTAGACAAGCGCCCCCGTGCTCAGAGCGAGCCAAACCAGCGATTCGACAACTTGTCCCCGGCTCAGCAAGATCACAAAGGGGACCGCGAGCACGGCAGCCCAACAACCGCTGTACACCTTGCCCTGCCAAGCAACAGGCGCGAGGCCCCATCCGTACGCCTTGGGGCGAAACCATTGCGGCTTGCCAAACATCGCCAGAACTCCTTGCCACGCAACAAGTTTCTACTGCTAACCAGACTCCGGAGCGACGGGTCGCGTGCCTCGCCCGGATCATGTTTATTCGCTGGGGGCGGCCGGGTATTGGGCACCGGCGAGCAGAAAAATTCGCTCTAACCGGGTCACAGCCGTCACGCCTTGATCTCCGGCGTTCCGACTGAACACTGAGCGCCTCCAGGGCCTCCGCGCGACGGTGAGCGGCGCTCAACGATGCCGCAAATCATTATTCAGAATCGAGTTGCGGCGAATCGCTCGACTGAGCGCCGGGGCGTCATTTAACACAACGTTCACCTCGTTTCGCTCTGTCCGACACGGCTCTCCGCACGGTGCGGCAGGTCACCGTACGGCGCAGGTCTTGTCCCGTGCCCAACACGGACCATTCCAACTGAACGCTGAACGCTTGCAGGGCCTCCGCGCGTCGGCGAGCGGCGCTCAACGATGCCGTAAGTGGTTTCCCATAAACCACTTACCGCGAAGCGATCAACTGAGCGCCGAGGCGTCATTTAACACAACGTTCACCTCGTTTCGCTCAGAGGTCGACGCCGGGGGCGGGGCCGGAAACCCGCGCACGCAGCAACCGCGTCAGGATCACGTTCGCCGACAGGCAGACTTTCACGAATTGTCAAAGATCGCAGCGACGGATCGATGAATTCGATCAGCGCAGGCCTTCGCCTGCCCAACACTCGAGCGGCAGTAGTCGTTTCAGGCCCTGAGAGTTTCGCCGGGTCGTGAGTATACCACAACCTCCCCACAGGACCGGAGCCATTTTGGCCACAAAGATCGCTCGCACAACAACTTATGAAAAATCGCAAAAACCCAAACAGTTTTCGCGCGGCGAAAGCGATTCTCCACGCCGTTCGAAGTCCAAGTCCGCCAACAACTTACGCCGCGCGCCGCCCCGGCTCACATCGCCCCCCTCAAAGTACGGCCGCAGCGTGATGTTGGGGAATTCCGACATTCCTGCCCATCGCCGCCACACTCTGGTCAACTAATCCGCGAGAATGTGGCAAGGCAGGGAGGTCTAGGAAAAATAGCTGGCTTTTGACGCCGGTGCCGAAAGTACTGACCGCGCCTGTTCGCGCGGTTCGATGACATTTTGCGCCGGTAGCAGTCCTGCCGGTCGTATCGATGTTAGGGGGACGGAGATTGCTCCCTATCGAAAACCGGGGCTCGCCCGACTTGCGACCATGGAGGGGGGAATGAAGAAGCTGGCCTGTCTGCTTGCACTGCTCACACTGGCGGCGCTGCCGCGGCTTGCCGCAGCGCAGTACAACCGCCCTGAGCCGACCCGGTCGGTCCTCAAGACCGTCGACGAAGTCGAATTCGCCGGCTATCACACGGGATCGCTGGCCGGGCCCGGCGTAAGCGGCTGCTCCCATGTTCACGTCGGATGCTCGACGGGGGTGTGCTACGGCTACGACAATTGCTGCTGCCGCCCACACCTGTTGTGTGCTTTGAAAAAGGTCGGCCGCATGCTGGATTGCCTCTTGCCGTGCAATAAAGGTTGCCACGGGGGCTGTCTGTTTGGTGGTTGTCGGCCGCACCTCTTCCACAGGGGATGCTGCAGCACGGTGGGATGTTCGTCAGCTGTCGAACCGGGCTGCGGATGCGCCGGCCCGATCGGTCAGCCGTACCCATCGGACCCGTTTATCGACGATCCCGTCCAGCCGATGCCTCCGGCGCACCCGGCCCAAGATGTTCGCAGCCGTCAGGTGCCGACCAGCCCCTACGCCGCGCGTCAAGCCTCACCCTACAAGGTGACGACGCACCAGGAGCTGGGCCGCCGCATGCCGACGCCTGCCTCGAAGCCGCGCTCGATTCCGGCGACGGCAACCGTCCGGGACAAGTTTGCCATGCATTCGGGGACGACGTTGACGCAACCCGCCGCGCGGCTGCAGCAGGTTTCGCACGAAGTTACGCTCGAGGAAGTGCCGGGTACCGCCGCTCGGACAAGTCTGGCGCCGGTTTCGGCCCGCCGTGCCGTGCAGACATCGGCCGCCGAACTGGATATTCCCGTCAATCCGCTGCGGGCATCTCGCTAACGGGTTGCGCTGCCAGGCAGGCCAACCTTCTCCGCGTGCGGCATTCTGGCCGCACGCCTATTCGGCGCTCCCTTACTAAACGCCACTCTTAGGCTGGGCCAGCGCCCGGCATTCGGGCGGAATCCCGCCCGTCGGCAAAGCCCCCCTGCAGCGCAGCACACACAGGCCGCTAGCACGCTCTGGCATTGTTGCTTTGCCAGCCCGGCCGGTACACTCCACACCCCCAGCCGGGACACCGCAAATCGCCGGCAGGATTCCCGAGTGTAGGCTGCCGCCGGAGCGTCCCGTCTCTCCCGCGGTCGATCAAGGAGGATCGCCGTGCTTGCCCCCCGCATCCAACAGTCGCTGCTTGTTGCGCTGGTGACCGCCGCCGTCATGTTCACCAATCTCGGCGGCCCTCGCCTCTGGGATCGTGACGAACCGCGCAACGCCGGCTGTGCTCGCGAAATGCTCGAACGCGGCGACCTCGTTGTACCGACTTTCAACGCCGAACTGCGGACGCATAAGCCGGTCCTGCTGTATTGGTGCATCATGTCGGCGTACAGCGTACTCGGCGTAAGCGAGTTTTCCGCCCGGCTTCCTAGTGCGCTATTTGCCGTCGGGACGACGCTTTGTACCTGGTTCATTGGCCGTCGCCTCTTCAGTCCCCAGGCTGGAGTCTGGGCGGCGGTCGCCCTCGCCAGCAGCTTGATGTTCGGCGTCGCCGGCCGGGCCGCCACTCCCGACTCGGTCCTGATCTTCTGCACCACCCTGGCAATGGCCATCTACGTGGCAGGAACTTTTCGTGCTCGGTTCGATGGAGCCCCGCCAGACGCTCCGCCGCAGCTTGTAAACCCCGGACACTACTTCCCTCAGCACTGGCCGACCGCGATCGCCATGTATGCGGCGATGGGGCTCGCCGTGCTGGCCAAGGGGCCCGTCGGCCTGGTCCTGCCGACCGCGGTGATTGGGATGTTCCTGCTCGTCGTGCGATTGCCATCCCAGCCGCTGCCGCCGCAGCTGACGCTGGGGTCTTTCCTCATGCGGCTGGTGCGCCCTTTCGAACCCGTCCACTTCCTGAAGACGTGCTGGTACATGCGGCCCCTGACGGCGATCTTTGTAGTCGCCGCGATCGCTGTCCCCTGGTACTGGGCCGTCGGTCTGGCCACCGAGGGAAAGTTTCTCGAGGGATTCTTCCTCGAGCACAATCTCGGGCGAGCCACACAGTCGATGGAAGGGCACGGCGGAGGGATACTGTGGTTTTACCCGCTGGCTCTCCTCGTGGGTTTCTTTCCGTTTTCGGTGTTTGCCCTGCCGCTGGCGATTGATTCGGCCGTGCAGTCACGGCGCCGCGACGGCGGGCAGGCAGGCTACCTGCTGGCGATCTGTTGGGTTTGCGTCTATGTCGGCTTGTTTTCCATCGCCCGCACAAAGTTGCCCAGCTACATCACTCCCTGCTATCCCGGACTGGCCCTCCTGGCAGGCAACTTTGTGGCGCGTTGGAGCCGCGGCGCTGACGGATTGGCCCGTTTCTGGCTCCCCTGGTCGTTTGCCAGCTTTGCCCTCGTGGGAGCGATTTTCGCCGGTGTGATTCCGCTCGTAGCCCGACGTTATCTGCCGGGCGAAGAGTGGCTCGGACTGCTTGGTTTGACGCCGCTGGCCGGCGGAGCGTTTTGTTTGGCGCTGGCGGTGATCCAAAACTACAAGGCCGCGGCGGGCGCATTTGCAGCGTCGGCAGTGGCTTTCAGCACGATGCTGTTTGCCATCGGGGCCCAACAAGCCGATGAGCACCAAACGAGCCACGTGATCCTGAGGGCGATACAGCAGCACTCTCCCACTCCGCAGGTCGCCAGCTACGACGTGCTCGAACCGAGTTGGGTCTTTTATCTCGGACAGCCGATCAAGGAGTTGCGACGCGAGGCGGCATCGAATGAGGAAGGAGCCGCGGAAGACGATCAACTCGTCGCCCATCTGATGCAGTCGGCCGATTCCGTCGTCATTACGAAGAGTTCGCGACTCGAAAAGCTCGATGGCCGGCTTCCGCCGGGAGTCACGGTTCTGGCGGAGACCGACTATTTCCTGCAGAACGACCGACTCGTGCTGCTGGGATATCCTCGCGATCCTGCCGTGGCGACGGCAGGGTACAACGCACCTGATCGCCGCTGACAGGCCGCGGTCCAGCCCCCCGTTTCTCGACGATTCCCTTACTCAGCGACTTTGGCGTCGCAGCCGGGCTTCGCCAGCGGCGATCGCCTCGGCGAGCTCCGTCTCCGACGGTTTCCAGGAGCGGCCAGCCCGTTGCGGGACAAAGTCGGGCTCGTCCGCCAGGCGGGCCATCTCGCTGAACCAGGCTTGCATGATCGCCTCGGGGCTGGAATCGGTGGCCGCACCTTCCGTCGACACCACGATCGGGTCGCCGAACTGTACCGTGACGCGCGCCGACATCACAAACGGACTCCACGGGTATTTGCGATACGGCGACCCTTCGATGAAGCAGGGTACCACCGGTACGCCCGCGCGGCTCGCAATCATCGCCGCACCCGGCCGGCAAGGGAGCAACAGCGCGTCGGTCATGTTGATCCGCCCCTCGGGAAACATTCCGACGAGCCCCCCATTTTCGACGATCCGCAGCGCCGCCTTGGTCGCCGCCGTGTCCGATCCTCCTCGATTCACGGGGATCACTTCGCAAGTTCGCAGGAGCCAGCGGAAGGCCGGATGTTCGCAGTATTCGCGGGCCACCATCCAGTGGATCTTGCGCGTCGTGGCGGTCTGAATGAAGAATGGATCGACGCTGCTGCGATGATTGCAGGCGATCACAGCTCCCTGTCCCTCGGCGAGCGGCAGCGCGCCGACCCACCGCGTCCGCCACAATAGCTTCGCCAGCGCCAGGGCCATCAGCCATAGGAACGCTTGCGGGGGGCTCAGACTCGTCGGCTTCCACCACCAGAGGAAGATGGCCAGAGGGGCGATTACCCCGATCCCCAGTAGGAATAGAATGGCGACAGCAAAAGGGAGCATAGCCACCTACCCTACCTGGATTGCCGGCCAGAGCAACTATCCGCACGCTTGGCGTGAACCTGTTGGCAGGCACGGCTGTCCCTGGACAGACTGGTTAATCGGCCGCTCGCGGCAAAATCGGGATTCTCCCGACGGAACAGATTGGAAACCCCCGCGGTTAGGGTGAGGCGGCGGACGTCGGCCGCGATTCACGGAGGCGCGAGCGCGTGTCGAAAACAAATCCCCACGAATCTGCCTTGTCGCCGGAAACCGGCGGGAGCGGCGATTCCCATTCCGGCGGCGAGACTTGGTGGTCGCGTCCTTGTGGCGGGCGAGACGTGCTGGCGATCGCCCTGCCGCTGGTCGTGCAGACCGCCTTCTGGTCGGTCATGTGGTTTATCGACCGGATGTTCCTCACGTGGTATTCCGCCGATGCGATGGCGGCTTCGCTGCCGGCGGGAATGCTCCACTGGACGATGATCGGCCTGCCGCAGGGGGTGGCCGCGTTTGCGAATACGTTCGTCGCCCAGTACTACGGCGCGGGGCGACACGAGCGGATTGGGATCGCCGTCAATCAGGGAATCTGGTTCGGCTGGGTGGTGACGCCCCTGTTTTTCCTGTCGATTCCGCTCGCGCCGCTACTCCTGGCCCATGCAGGCGCGACGCCGGCCATCGTCCACCAGGAAGTGCTGTACTTTCAGACGCTGGCGATCGGGGCCGGCGCGGTGGTGATTGCCGCGGCGCAGTCGGCCTTTTATACCGGGCGCGGGCTGACCACGGTTGTGATGATCGTCAACATCGGCGGTTCGCTCGTGAATATCGGCCTCGATTGGGTGCTCATCTTCGGCAAACTTGGGTTTCCAGAACTTGGCATCGCGGGGGCCGGCCTGGCCACGGCGGCGGCCAACTGGAGCGTGGTAGTCGTGTTTTGGCTCCTGATGCGCCGCCCCGGTGAGCGAGCCGCCTTCGGTCTCGGCAATTTCCGTTTCGATCCGGAGCTCTTTCGCCGCCTGATGAGGTATGGCGTGCCGAGCGGGCTCCCCATGCTGGTCGAGGGAGGTGCGTTCACGCTCCTCATCATGCAGGTCTCACAGATCGGTCAGGCGGAGGCGGCCGCGACGAGTCTCGCCTTCAACGTCAACGCCGTGGCGTTCGTGCCGCTGATTGGACTGAGCATCGCGGTTAGCACGCTCGTCGGGCAAAAGCTGGGCGAGAACCGGCCGGATCTGGCCGAGCGGGCGACCTGGACGGCCATCCTGATCGGGATGCTCTACACGGGCGTTTTTGCCGCCTTGTACCTGACGATTCCCGACGCATTCATGGCCCTGCATGCGTCGCAGGCCGATCCGGCGGAGTTCGCCCCGGTGCGGGCGATCACCCGGGAACTACTCAAGTTCGTGGCCCTGTACTGCTTCTTCGACGCCCTGCAGATTCTGTTCGTCGGGGCGCTGAAGGGAGCCGGCGACACGCGTTTCGTCCTGCTCAACGCGGTTGTCGTCTCGGCGATCGCCATCGTCGTCGGGCGGCTGGGACGCACGTGGCTGGGCGAGAACCCACTCTACTGGTGGTGGTGGGTCATGACCGGCTGGATCTTCACGCTGGGAGTCGTCTACTGCATCCGCTTCGTGCAAGGGCGATGGCAGACGATGCGCGTGATCGAGCCGAACTTGCAGCCCGACGAGGAATTGGTCGCGGCCCCCTGCGAAGCGGAGTGATCGCCGGCACGCTTCCGGTTCGGTTCGCTTGAAGTAGTTGCCGACTTAGCGGAGTTTCTCGACCTCGTTGATCACGATTGCCTGGCGCGGGAAACGCGCAAAATCGCCTTGCTCTTCGACTTCGGCCTGGGCAATTTGTTCGACGACATCCATGCCGGCAATCACCTTTCCGAAGACGCAGTAGCCCCAGGCTTCGTCGGTTTCGTCCGATTCGAAATCGAACGTACCGTTGTCGGCGGTGTTGATGAAGAACTGCGACGTCCCCGAATGGGCGTGGGAGGCATCTCGGATGAGCGCCACCATGCCCCGGGTGTTGCGCAGGCCATTTTGCGATTCGTTGTAGACCGGAGCCCGCGTTTCCTTGGGAGTCTTATCGGCGGCAAATCCCCCGGCAATAACCATCGACTCGGGATCTGCATGGTGAAAGACCGTGCCGTTATAGAAGCCGCGCTCTACGTAATTGTGCAGGAAGTTGTCGACGGTCCGCGGAGCCTTGTCGGCAAAGAGCTGAATTTGGATGTCGCCGGCGGAAGTCTTCAGCACGACGACGGGATCGACCGGCGGCGGCTGAGGAGTTGCCTTGGCCCGGCTCGTCACGGGCGTAGCGGGCGTGGGCGTGGGCGATTCTCCGCCAGCCGCGGGAGTCTCCGCGCTCGAAGTGGCGGCACTGGAAGGCGACGACGACTTTCCGCACCCAGCTAGCATCGCCGCCAGGATGAGTGAACCGAGCGCGAGACCCAACAGTCCAATCCGCACCGCTTGCATCGCAAACCTCCCTGTTTGCCAAGCCAATCTGGGTGCCGGGCCGGCCGGTCATTTGGACCGGTCCGCCGCACCTGCCAAGGTGTGAATCATCTGCGGTAGCCCCCCAGCATGCAACATCAATTCCAGCCCGCCAGCGGCGAGGCGCTTTGCTAGCGGGCGGATGGACGGTCTCGCGAAACGACCGCTTGGTGAGTTACGGATGCTGGTGCCCGGCGGGCGACTGGTAGATCGCATGGTCGCGATCTCCCTTGGCCAGCACATACGCCACGAGGTCGAGAATCTCCTCCCGCGAGAGCTTATCGAGCAGCCCCTTGGGCATGAGCGACACCGGGGACTTTTTCTGGGCGGCGACATCCGCTTTGGCGATTTCGATTGGCTCCGCTTTGGCGAGCGGATTCTCGATCACTCGATAGGCGGTCGGCGACTCCTCGACCACCAGCCCCGAAACGGATTGCCCCGATTCGAGCTGAAACACGGTCGTCTGAAACTTTTCATTGATCCGTGCCGAAGGTTCGAGCAGTTCCTTGAGCACATCGACCGCCTGCCATTTGGCGTCGAGTTCGGTGAGCTGCGGACCGAACTGATTGCCCGCTCCCTCCAGCTTGTGGCACGCCACGCAGCTCGCCACGGCAAACATCTGCTTGCCGACGGCGTGCGAGCGGCCATGCCCCAGTTCCGCTAGCCCGGCAGCCAATTGGTCGAACTGCCACTCGGTCCGCGGCCGGCGGTCCTTGAGCAGTGCGTCCTTGATTGGCAGCGGATGGGCCGTCAAGTACGCCTCGGGCGCTGCCTGATAGGCGTCCAGATCCTCGACGACGTACAGCGCTCCGTACATTCGCCGCCAGTGGCCAGGGTAGGTGCAAACGAACGGATAAACCCCAGGCTCGCTGGGAGCCGTGAACGGCAGCCGCTGCGACTGGCGGGGCTGCAGAAGGTCGCTCGCTGCCAGCACCTGGTTCGAGCGGGGGACGAACTGCGCCTGAGCGAACGCCGGATCCTGGGCATGCATCTCGCTATACAGGCCCACTTCCTCGAGCGCCCCGGGCCGCACGATCACGAAGTTGTGCGGCATCAAGTCCGAGTTTTCGAGCACGAATTCGACCGGTTTGCCTGCGCGGACGGCCACCACGTCGAGGTCGTACGACATCTTTTCGAACACGGTGCCGATCCGAATCACACGGACTCCCAGCTCGGCCAGTTCTGCGCGGCGGCCCCGCGCCGCGTCGGCCGGGAGCAGCGATACGAGATTGTCGGCAAACTCGAGTGCATCGAGGGCCGCCGGAGACGTCCGCTCGCGCACCGGAATAGCCCGAATCTGCGCGAGGACCGCCTCGAGAAGCGGTGCCGCCTGATCCTGCGGCCAGTACTGCCGCGGAATCCGTTTGATCGCCCGCACCGCCGCCGGCCGGTCCTTGTCGCTCGACAATAGGCCGCTCAGAACAGCGAAGGCTTCGGCTTCTTTGCCGCGAATCTGCGCGATGGTGTCCATGGCCGCGCGGCGAACGCCGTCGGCCGTACCGCCGCTCGGCAGGTCGAAGGCCACGCTGGCGGCCGGAGCGGGAATTTCCTGCAGGCGATAGGTTTCCTGCCGGTCGGCATCGAGCACGCGCAGCGTAAAGTTGTGGAGGCGGCGACCCAAATTATCGTCGGTCCGGTTGTAGACGACGATTCGCTCCAGCGGCCGCTCCGAGCCGAGGTCGACCTCCCAGTAGGGGCGGCCCGTATTTTCCTCGGTGTGGGTCTGTCCTCCGTCGCCATACGAGCCGCTCTTGTTGCCGTCGATCGCCCGACTGGCCGCTCCGCCATGGGCCGTATTCTTCTGGCTCGCCCGGCCTTGCCGGGCAATGTTGGCTCCTTCGCTATATACCTCGACTTCGGCGAGCGTCAGCGTCCCGCGCCCCGGCAACTCGATCCGCACAAACCGTCCCGCCGTCCCGCTCGGTGCGGCGGCCGCCAGCGCTTCGGGCAGGCCCTGCACGAGCGGCGCTACCTTGTCGTACATGGCTGCGCGAATCGTGGGATCCGAAATGAGCGGCACAGCGCTCACCAGATCGTGCAGCGACTTGGTGCTGCCGCCGGCCAGCTTCCACGCGGCGTCGGCATGGCCATCGACGCTGATGAGCGTGACGTAGCCGACTTGCCGCAACAGGGGCTGTTTGCTCGACAGGGCGAGCTTTTCGAGTTCTTGGCGCACCGTGGCGAGCTCGCTGGCTGGCCGAGCCGTCAGTTGGCGGACCAGATCGAAGACGAGGCTCTGTTCGACGTCGCTCTGCCGGGCGTCGAGGGTGCCCAGGGCCTGCATCACAACCGTCAACTCGCTGGACATGTCCAGCTTCGCGAGCCCCGCAATCGCCTCCCGCCGCTGCTCGTCCTGCAGGCCCGGTCGAAAGAGCAGTTCCAGATAGACAGCCCGCGTCCGTGGTTCCTGGAGCAGCTTTTCCGTCGGCATGCTGCGGAGGAAATAGCGAGCCCCCACGTCAGTCGCAAAGTCGACCCGCTGGCCCGACTCGACCGCCGCGCGAACGATCGGTTCGAGCGTGCGCATTGTTTCGCCCCGCACAAAGTCGACGTACTTGTCGGGAGACTGCTCGGCGGCCAGGAGGGGAACTTCGATGGCCTCGGGTACGGTCAAGAAGCTGGCCGCCCGCACCGCTTCGAGACGGACCCGCGGATGCTCATCTGCCGCCGCCGTGCGGAGCAGTTCCAGGGCATTGGAGACCCGGTCTTGCCAATAGCACAGGACCCGCACCGCGGCAGATCGCACGCGGAAATCTTGGGCCTTGAGCGTGCGCTCGAGCAGACTCGTGTCGACCAGATTGTGGTGTTGGTGAAGCCACAGGGTTTCCAGCAAGAGTGCTTCATACTGGGGCGAATCCGCCGCCTGGGCCGCCAGCCACTTGTTCGCGGCAGCGATCACCTCCTGGCTATCTCGCGCCGACAGTTCAATCTTCGCCCGGTACCGGACACGGTCCTCGGGCTCTTTGAGGAGTTCCAACAATTCGGGAATAGACGCCCCGGCGATCTCGGCCGGCTTCAATAGTTCGCGCCCCTCGTAGGTTACACGATAGACGCGGCCATAGGTCCGGTTCCGATTGGGATCGCGCAAATTGTGTTGCATGTGGCCGATGATCGGATTGTGCCAGTCGATAAAATACAGTGCGCCATCGGGTCCCATCTCCAGATCGGACGGACGGAAATTCGGGTCGCTCGACGACACGATCGGCTCTTGCTCCGTCGCGCTAAAGCTGCCGCCGTCGTCCTGCAATTTGTACCGCAGGATCCCCTGAAAGCCGATCACGTTCGGCACCAGCAGGTTGCCCTGCATTTCCTCGGGAAAATGCCGGCTGGAGAGGATTTCCAGTCCCGAGCAGGGGCGCGTCCGCTGCTGATAGACCTGCGGCGGACGGCCATGCTTGTTCGGAAAGTTGACGTGGCCGGAGAAGAGCGCCCCGTGCGTGGGGACGGCGCCAGTTCCGTCTACCACAATGTCCTGTCCCCAACGATCGAACACGTGGCCGTGCGGATTGGCAAATCCGAACGAGACGTAAATGTCGAATTTCTGGCTCCGCGGTTCGTATCGAAAGACCGACCCGTTCGCCACGCGGCGGGGCGCTCCCCAGGGAGTCTCGACCTGCGTGTGGTGGAAAGTTCCTTCCTGAAAATAGAGGGCTCCGCCGGGATCGAGCGTGAAGCTGTTGGCGGCATGATGGGTGTCGGCCGTGTCCAGTCCTGAGATGACGGTTTCGCGAACATCGGCCACGTCGTCGCCGTCGGTGTCCTTGAGGAAGAGCAGTTTCGGCGCCATCGCCACCAGCACGCCCCCTCCCCAGAACTCGAAGCCGGTCGGATTGTGCAGGTCGCCGGCAAATACCTTGGATTTGTCCGCCCGGCCGTCGCCATCGGTGTCTTCGAAAATCAGAAGCTTGTCATTCATCGGCTCGGTCGGTTTCCAGTGCGGATAGGTCGGCCACGCCGCCACCCACAACCGGCCTTTGGTATCGAACGCCATCTGGACGGGGCTGGCCAGGTCGGGAAACTGCTCCTCCGAAGCAAACAGATTCACTTTCATCCCCGAGTGGACGGTCATCTGGCCGATCGCTGCTTCGCCGCCAAGGAACACATGTTTGCCGCCAGGGAGCGGGCCGGGCTTGTTCGACACTACGGGAATGTGCGGCGGCAGGTTGTCATCGGCGGGGCGATAAGCTTCGCCGCGGGCGACCTGCCAGATCGCCCGATCGCGATGGGCGGTCTGCACATCGAGCATCTCCAATTCCCGCTGCACGACTTCGTAGTTCGACTGGCCGTCGGTGAACTTCAAAAAGGCCCGATCGCCGTAGGTCGAGTAACCGTCCGTCGTGCGGTAGCGGTGGTACCAGTAGAAATTCTTGTCGTTGATCGCCTGCCGCAATCGCTCGAGGTGGGCAGCGTCCCGCTTGAGCTTGGGACCGCTGGGAAAGAGCGCGTCTTCGATGATGGCCGCCACCACCGCGTCGCCGTGCGCGTTTAGATGAATACCGTTGATTGTGTGCGGCGCGGATGCTTCGGCGAACAGCTTGAGGGTGGGAGTGAAGAGGTCGACGAACAGCACTTCCTCGGTGCGGGCGACTTCTTCCATCGCCCGGGTGTACATGGCAAGGCGGGCGTTATTGTCGTCGCCACTCGGCAGATTCGGGTTGTGCAGGTTCTCGTGAGCGATGGGCGAGAAGAGCACGATCCGCGGAGCGGACTTGCCGTTGTATTTCTGTCCCCGTGTATGCTGGAGCCAGGCGGCCAGGTCCTGGCGAAACTTCGGCAGGCCAGCTTCGCCGGCCTGGGCCTCGTTGTAGCCAAAAAACGCCAGGATAACGTCGGCCTTGGTGTTCGTCAGTTCGAAGCGATTCTGCCGCACGGGGGCGCCAGGGTTCAGTTTCTCAGGCTGGGGAATGGGGGCCTCGCCCGCGAGCCACTGGTCCGGAGTGCCAAAGTCCTTCGACCGAAGCCGCACGGTCAGTTCATCCGCCGAGTAGCCCAGATTGCGAAACACCAGATCGTGCTCGGGAAAACGGCTGACGATCCGCGTTTCCAGCCAGCCATAGTCCTGCATCCGCTCGGCAAGCGTGTTGCCGAGCAGGCAGATATGGTCGCCTGGCCGCAGTTCGAGGTCCTGGGCAACGAGGCTTCCAGGTAAAACAATCAAGAGGACTAACGCCAGCGCATTCTTCATGACCAGACTCGCGAACAAATAGCTGAATGAAAGAGCGGGAGAGAGAGCCGGCTCTATGATAGCCGGAAGAAGTGCGCAGTGCAGCGAGCAGGGCCAACCTACCTGCGAGAGAATTCAGGATGGCGCGCGGACTGGCAACGATTCGACCAGTTCAGGTGAGGGCGCAATAAAAAATCCGAGGTCGCCCGAGGACGACCTCGGAAACTCGCATTGCGTGTGTTCAAAGCGGGCTAGGGCGTACTACTACTTCCGCCGCGGGCACGCCGGCCTCGCGCCGGAGCTCCACCCGGAGCACTCATCATGTCCGCATAGGGATCGTAGCCATCGGACATCATGCCATCGCCTGGCATCATACCCGGCGCACCCATGGCTGGCTTGTTCGGGTCTTCCTTGGGCACCAAGTAGCGGCGGAAGGATTCGATGTCGTCCGACTCATTCTGAACAAAGAGCTTACCCGTTGGATCCACGACTAACACTTCGCCCGGAGCGGCCAGTGTATTCTCGGCCTTCCGGTCGAGCGGAGGTATCTTTTCTCCGCCTTGTATATCCGCGACCAGGGCATTGGTTCGGATCGGATGCTTCTCCAGCTCAACGACTTGACGCGTGACCGGATGAATAACCTTCACCTTTTCCGCTTCGAAGTTAAGGACCGATCCGCGAGAAACCTCCTGTTCAAACGGCACGTCAACAATCTTCGCGCGGTCGAAGACTTTGGTCAGCACGTTGGCTTTGGGGTTGTTGTTGCTGACACGCGGCTTTCCCTCAACCATCGGAGCCAGTACGGGAGGCGTAACTGTTCCGGCGTAGTACTCGCGCGGCACCGGCAATTGGGCGGCCTCGCTCGGTTCGCTCCAGGGCGATTGACGCCAGAACGTCTTGTACTTGGGTCCCTTCTTCGCGTCTTCGGCCTGAAGCAGGCGAATGCGCTCGCGAACCTTCTCATCAAGTGACGCCTGCAGCGGAGCGGCCATTTGTTGACCGGGATTGTTCGGGTCGTTGACCAGAACAGAAATGCGATAGCGGTACGACTTCCCGGGTGCGATCTTGGTGTCCGTAAAGCGAATCAACTTGTATTTCGGCGGGGCGACCTCTCGCATTCCCATACCCCCGCCGTAAATATCGCCGCCGGGGTAACCCGACGATCCGCCCATCATGTCCCCACCCATCATGGAACCGCCCATCATAGAGCCGCCCATCATGGGACCAGGCATCCCGCTGCCGACGCCCGGATAGCCTCCCCCAGGCTGCATCATTCCTCCGCCTGGCATCATGGAGGACCCGCCACTGGGGTCGTACCCGCCGCCAGGATAACTGCCGCCTGCCATGCCGCTCGGGAGCGTCGGAACCTCCTCGATGGCTGGTGCATCACCCGGCGTCTCAGCGCCTGGCACGGCACCCGGCAACCGCGAACCCGGCATTCCCGGAGTCATCGTCGGCGCGAGCGGTTGGAGCGGCACATCGGGATGCGTAAGCAGCTTCCAGGTGTCGCGCTGCAGGAATGGCGGCGCTGGGTGTGTGAGCACTCCGCCCCGTATGGCCGGATCGAGATACGCGGGGTCGCAAACCTCCTGCAGGACGCCGGCCCACTCTCCCGGGCGAGGAGTTGGAACCGACGTGCCAATCTGTTCGGCCAGCGTCGTCTTGACCGGAATCGCTTTCCAATCCAAGGTGTCCGGATCGGCGGGCGAAATCTCGGCCCGCTCGACATAGAACATCAGGTAATTCGGCTGATCGCGATTCGCATCGTAATCGAGCGAATCTTTCAAAGCATTGAAAAACTCCTCATGCTGCTGCTCGAAAGGTACGACTGCCATGACAACGTTCGCGACGACGTGCTTGGCGAGCATCGTCTGTCCGTTGCCCTGAAAGCCGACAATCGACTCCGGGTTCAAGCCTGCAGCACCCATCATGCCACCGCCCATCATGCCACCGCCCATCATTCCAGATCCCATCATCTCCGGCGTCATCATCCCGGAAGAGCCCATCATTTCCGCCCCATAGGTCGGGCGTGCATCGTCAGCCGTGGCAGAACTGCTCCCGCCACCGCGGGGCGTGCGGCCCTTCTTAGCGCCGCGGCCCGTGGCCGGTCCCCCGCGCCCGATTGTGACGGCTCCGCCCCCTTCAGCGCCATACGGGTCGTAGGCTTCCATCATGGAGGGCGGGGGCGACTTCGGGCGTACTGGTTTTGGCGCGTCTGGGTCCGGCGGTGGTAACAGGGGATCAACCTCATCCATGGACTTCCGCCACACCGCCAGCGGTCCTTCAATCGGCACGACAATGACATTCAGCGGGGGGAGGATGGCCGGATCCTGGCGCGGCGTGAGTTTCGGGAAGTTGGGCGCATTCCAAGGTTGAGCGAGCAGGTACTTCCCGGCATCGGTCCGCTGCTGTGCCTCCCGAACCTTGGCCACCAAATCGCCCGTCGGTAAGCGCTCGTCCCGCACTGCCATCCACCGATTGGGATCATCGATGTACTGCGTGGCCGATTGGCTGGCTTGCCGCAAGCCATCCGGCGTCTTACCCGACTCCAGGCCGGGCAGGGCATAGCCCTGATAGACCAGCCATACCATCACGCCGACAACCAGCACCAGCACGATCTTCTCGACGTGCCGGACCAGGAAGGTCTGAATGGTAGCGGAATCCAGTTTGAGTTTTGGCTTCTTCATCGCCCGAATTCCTCGTTCTTCTGGAGAACCCCTGCTGGCATCGCGATCAAACGCATCTTACTCGACAATCGCAATCATTACTCGTTAACCCTTGGCTACCAAGGATTCTTCTCATCCCGCGGGAACCCCGCTCGGAACAATGGCCGCCGCCGGTGGCAGCGGGGCACTGGTTGACGTGGGCGCGGCGGCATCGGTCGTCCCCGCCGGCGGCGCCGAAACAGGTGTCGTTGTCGGTGGAGTCGATACAGGTGCCGTCGCCGGAGGTGCCGCCACAGGCGTGGTCGCCGGGGGAGCGGGCGTTGTCGGGACGGCGGGCGCTGGCTCGGTGCTCGGCGTCGTCGCTGGCGGCGCGGGCTCGGTCGAATCCTCTCCCGGTTCTTCCAAGCCAAGTTGGCTGCGATTCACCGGGTTGTAGATGTACACGATCCCATACAGTTCCACTTCAATCAGATTCTGGTCCACCGAGGCAGTGCTGCTTGCTCCGCCGACGCGTTTGGGAGCCGTTTTACCAAAGCCACCAGCGCCCGGCATAAACGAACCACCATAGCCGCCCCCCTCCGTGCCGCCTGGATCGTAATTGACGGCTCCCGATTCCTCGCTGCCCATCATCGGCGTGGGGCTGTATCCGGTTCCGGACTCGGCGCCGTAGCCATCGCCCCCGGAGGAGCCAGCCATCATGTCGCCCCCGTAACCGCCTCCGAAACCCCCGCCACCGCCTCCGCCCGAAGCAGCAGGGCGGTTCACGCGAATCTGTCGAATCTCGACCGGCAGACGGGCATTGCCGCATTCAGCAACCACCCGATTCAACTTCCGCTGGTCCAGTTGAAATCGCATCCGCACCGGCATCCGCTTGGCGATGGCCAAGAGTGCGTCCTCGGAACTTTTCGAAGTAAGGGCGGCACGGAGCTTGGCGGGATCCAGGATCTGGTAAGTCGGATCGACGTAACGGCCGTAAGCTGGATCGGTCGGAGCGGCAGTGGCTCCCCCTCCCATCGTCGTCCCGCTGGTTCCATCGGGCGTCGGCATCGAGCTTCCCATCGTACCGCCGGCGCCAGGAGGCATCATTCCACCCGGCGGCATCATCATCCCGCCAGGGCCGCCCGTTGCGGCACCACCGCCCAGACGGGTCACTTGGCCGGCAAGACCCATCGCGCTGCGGCCAATGCGGACGAAATCAAGTCGCTTGATGGCCGCTTCATGCCGACCTTCGGCATCCCGATCGCCCACCCGATTCGCAGCCCGGATGATGTCCATAATGTTCTGCAGCACCCAGAGATCTTCCTGGGCGTACAGCACTTCCAACGTCGACGGCACACCGGGACGCTGCAGAAAGGCGAAGTGCGTCGAAACCAATTGGGACTGATTGTCCCCCGCCCACTGCACAATCGAATTGTCGATCTTCGCGGTTCCGCCGATTCCACCGGTGGGATCGTAGCCCGACATCATCGTGCCAGCCGCGCCGCCGCTGCTGGAAGGAGGAGGAGAATAGCCGCCCCCCCCATATCCAGACGCATCCGAGCCACCCACGCCGGGTCCAGCCGCCAAATCGGCTGTCCAGATCGCGCCGATCGTGTCGGCCAGCTTGGGCACCTCTTCTCCAATGAAGAGCCGATACAAGTTCAACTCGTCATTCGGCAACCCGTCTTGAAGGGGAGTCGGCGGAGGGGGAACGATCTCGATCGGACGAAACTTGTTAACCGTGTCGCGAAAGCGCTGGTCAAAGGTCGACGGCCAAACGAGGACATCCTCCTGATTTTCGTACTGCTTCTCCCAACTCTCGGCCACTTGTTGGGCGCGGGCCCGCAGAATCTGATCCATCCCTTCCGCCGTGGAGGCGTTGGGATGATTCGTCTTGCTGCGGATGCTGTTTACCTGTTCGAAAACCGACTTGATTTCCGAGAGTTGCTTGTCTTTGAGTTCGCTGATCTGCTTGGTCGACATATACCAGCTGACCAGACAGACTGCCAAAATGCCGCCGCACATGATCCAGAAAGAGTGCTGGATCACGGGAGCCAATTGTTGTTTGAGTTTATCCATGGCCTATTTGATCCTTACATGGGCACTTCTGGAATGGCGGTTGTGTCCACAGGCGCAGCGGGCGCCGCTCCTGCAGGTACCTCGGGCACGGCTGGCGTTGGGGCAGCCGGCACTCCCGAAGCTTCCGGCGGCTGAGGGCCTGGCGGTAGTGCAGCAGGACCAGGATTTACAGGATTGGGATTCATCGGATTGGGATTTGCCGGACCGGGCACAACTGGCGCACCAGGATCAACTGGTCCCATGGGCCCAGTCGCGGCAGGCCCAGTCCCGGCGGGTCCAGTCGCGGGCGGAACCGTTCCCACGGGAGGCTGGGGAGCCGCAATCCCGGGGTCTGCGACGGGCGGAGTTACAGGAGCGGCGGTCGACGCGCCGGGGGTTTGCGCTGCAGAATCCGTGGCTGGCGGAGCGGCCGCGGCTTGTTCGGCGGCCTTCTTAGCTGCTTCCTCTTCCGCCTTAAGGCGATTCTCCAACCGCACGTTCATCGGCGTCTCAATCCAGCAAAACTGCACGACGAAATCGTAGCGCTGCACCGAGTAGAACTGTGGATTGTTGGGGTCCTCTTCGACCGGCGCCGCAGCCGTAGCCGTAGCGCCCGATGAAGCACCACCAAACCCCATCGGGCCGGTAGGCGATCCACCGAAGGATCCCGGCGCAACGGCGGGCGGGGTGTAGTTCGGATTGGGAATGTCGACTTTGTAAAGCCGGGAATCGCTCACCACGATGGCATAGCCAATCCCCAACTCCTTCATTTGGAACCGCTGCATGGGCAGCCCCGGCCCCAGAGGCAGATCGACCCAGCCGTTCTCGAGGTTCCTCAGCAGGGTATTCTGCAGGTGGAACGGGCCCGCATTGCGGCGTTCACGAGGATCCTTGGGATTGTTGTAGAAGTGGTGACCCTTAATTTCGACGACCCAACCCGGGCCGGTCGGTCCCGGGATATTGAGCGACGAGACATCTACCGTGGGACCGGATGGGACGACCGGCGCCCCCATTCCACCTCCGCTGTAGGTATCTCCACCCGGGTCATAGCCGGCCATGTCCCCTTCTGCACTCGACGAAGTCGCGGCAACTGGTGCCGGAGCGGGGGTCGGCGCAGCGGGTGCTGGCGATGATCCCGCGGCCGCGGATGCTGCCTTCGCCGCTTCAGGATTCAACAAGGCCCACTTGGCTTTGACATCATTGTTGAACCAGAGGGACAAATCGGGGAAAAACTGGGTTTCGACGTACTCGATCTTCAGGTCTTTGCGCTGGTCGATCGGAATCTTGCTCGGATCGGGAACGACGCCGACGGGAAGCGAGGGATCAATCGGCGGCAGTGCTGCGTTGATGGCCCGCATCACTTCCAACCACAACAACCGGCGGTCGCTGGCCCCGACTACCTCCTGCCCGATTTTGTTCAGGAACTCCAATTCCGTCTTCTTGGCCTCGTCGGCGGACAGAAATCCGCTGCTTTTTTGCTGGGCGGCTTTCGCAGTGTCGACAGCCGACTTCCAGGTCACATTGTTGATGGCTCGATCAGGATGTACCTCGTTCAACTTGGACGAGTAGCCTACGTAATTGAGCGCACAAGCCAGAACGATCGCGCCCACAGCCGCCAGTGCCCAAGGCTTCTTGGCCCGGATCATCCGCTGCGTTTCGATCTCGCGCGGCAGCAGGTTCGTGCTCAGCTTCGAACGGTTGAGCGCCTGCAGGCAGAGGCCATAGCTCACGCCGAAGGCCAGCAGATTGTCTTTGAAAGATGGCGACGCCACGACGGTGGAGCCCGTCAGCCGCTTGAACGACTCGATCTCGCGAACTTCGTAGCCGAGATGCTTCGACAGGTACTGCACGAGGCCCGGCAATTTCACCGTATTGCCCAGCACGACGATGCCGTCGATCTTGGCTTTGCGGTCGAGGCTCTGGAAGAATCCAAGCGACCGCTGCACCTCGGTCACCATGTCGGCAAACACGGGCCGCATCGACTGGAAGATAGCCTTCGGATCGTCGGCCTGTTTGGGGTTCCGCTTGAGGTGCTCGGCTTTGGCAAAAGTGAGCTTCAGTTCTTTGGAAAGCTGCTTCGTAAAGTGATTGCCGCCGAGGGGAATATTCCGCTGCCAGACGCGATAACCGTTGGTGACGACCAGGTCAGAAGTGTCCGTTCCCACCGACAAAACGACGATCGACGGCGGCGGAGCTTCGGAATTGTACTCTTCCCCCTCGGCCAGTTCTTTCGTCACGTCAAACGAGACGTAGTTGTAGATGGCAATCGGAGCGAGTTGGATTACATCCACCTCGATCCCCGCCTTGTTGAACGGAGCGAGCGCCTTCTGCACCTGCTCGCGTTTCATCGCAAACAAGCCGATCTCGGTGTCGAGGGCAAAGCCGTCAACTTCCTGGCCGCCAGCCATTCGCTGGTAATCCCAGATCACGTCTTCCAGGGCGAACGGGATCTGCTGCTTGGCCTCGTACTTGACGATGTCGGCGATTTTCTTGACGTCGACCGGCGGCGGTTTGAAATATCGCGCCAACCCGGATTCGCCCGAGACGGAGATGGCGACTTTGTCCCCCTTCACGCTGTTGCGCGACAGGAACTGTTCTAGCGCTTCTTTGACAAGCTGGGGAGCATCGGCATCAGGCTGCGTTAACAGCTTCGGATACTCGATGTAGTCGAACCCGTCCGCAACGACTGCGTCTCCGTCGAGTCGACAGCGCAGCGCCTTAAGCGCGCAACGCCCGATGTCGATTCCCCAAACGGCAGCATTCTTAGCCATCGATTTCCTCCAAGCTCCCGCGACTTTGTGTGGATGGGACATGACAGCCCTCCACGCGATCACGGCTCCGCGGGCAAACGCAGACGAGAAAAGCAAACTACCTGCCCGCACCTGACGGCCGGAGCCTTCGATCCCCTGTTCCTTTACTAATGTACTGACCTGCGGCTACGGAAGTCAATTAATTTTAGGGAAAACCCGTTACGCATCAGTGGTTTAGGCATTTCTGGGGAGTCCGCAGAGCGCGCCGAGCTAATTTGGGGAGGAGTGTCCACTTGTGGGAAACACCTCCAAGTAAATGCGCCGGCACAACGCTCGCTCAGGGGGAGCCGAATCCTTCAGAATCGTCTTTTCGGAAGTGATGCTTACCCATGAGCCGCCGTCCAGGTAACAGGCCGAATTCAGGTGCATCGAACGAGCCCAGTCGATACGATTGACGGTCACTGTCTGACCGTCGTGGCCCCCGTTCCCGCCGGTCCGCAATTCACCCAGGAGTTTTCCCATGCCGCGGCGCACCGCTCTGGCCTTACTATTGACCGTCCTGCTTATTGGTTGGCGTGCCGTGCCCTCGGTTCTGGCGGTCGAGGCGGCCTTTGGTGTGGAAGTGGCGGTCGATGTGATGGTGCCGATGCGGGACGGGGTCCGCCTGGCGACCGATGTCTATCGGCCGACAAGCGACGGGAAACCGCTGCCAGATCGGCGGCCGGTCATCCTGATTCGCACTCCCTACAACAAAGGAAACGGCCAAAGCGGCGAAGGAAAGTACTTTGCCTCGCACGGCTATGTGACGGTGATTCAGGACACTCGGGGCCGCTATCGGTCAGAAGGCGTCTGGCACTGGCTGACCGACGACGGGCCCGATGGAGTCGACTGCTGTGCGTGGATTGCCGGCCAGACGTGGTCCGATGGGCGGATCGGCATGATGGGGACGTCCTATGTCGGCGGCACGCAGCACGCGGTGGCGATGGCCGGTTCGCCGCACCTGAAGACCGTGATTCCGGTCGATGCCGTGTCGAACATGGGACGGCAGAGTATGCGCAACGCCGGCGCGTTCGAGATGCGGTTCTGGAACTGGATCATGCTCAACGCCGGCAAGGGGAGCAATGCCGCGCAGGATGCTGGGGCTGCCGCGGTGCTCGGCGAAATGGCCGCTCACCGGCACGATTATCTAAAACTCCTGCCGCTCCGGCCAGGAACAACACCGCTTAAGCTCGCCCCCGAATACGAAACATGGCTCGTCGAGGCGATGCGTCACGGGGCCAACGACGACTTCTGGGAGCAAAATAACATCGTCGACTTTCCCGAGCGCTACAGCGACATCCCGGTCTATCTGGTTGGCGGCTGGTACGACTCGTGGGCAGGCAACACGACCGCCAACTACATGGCCCTCGAGCCTCGCCTCAAGAGCGACGTGTACCTGATCATGGGACCCTGGATTCACGGGGCTCAGGGGAGTTCTGCCCACGGGCAGGTGAGTTTCGGTCCGGACGCGGCCATCGCCGACCCGCTCGGCTGGCGGCGAGTCTGGTTCGACCACTACCTGAGGGGTGAGGCCAACGACATCGGCAAGGCGGCTCCGTTTGAGACGAAGGTGCGGATCTTCGTCATGGGAACTGGCGACGGTCGGAAGGACGACGAGGGCCGGCTGTTCCATGGCGGCTACTGGCGGAACGAACACGAGTGGCCGCTGGCCCGCGCGGTCTCGACGAAGTTGTACTTTCATGCGGATGGCAAGCTTTCGACCAGCGCACCGGGAGCGAGCGGGCCCGCGGCGGCCGCTACCTCGCTATCATTCGATCCCGCGAACCCCGTCCCCACAATCGGCGGTAATATCTCGTCGGGAAACGATATCCTGCTGCAGGGGGCCTGGGATCAGCGCGGCGGACCGCATATCTGGAACTGGCAAAAACCGATTCCGCTGTCGGCCCGCAATGATGTGCTCGTTTTCCAGACCGAGCCGCTGTCCGAGGATCTCGAAGTGACCGGTGAGATCGAGGTCAAGTTGTGGGTTTCGTCAACCGCAGTCGACACCGACTTTACCGCGAAGCTCATCGACGTTTACCCGTCGAGCACGGACTTTCCCGGCGGTTTCGACCTCAACATCGGCGACGGCATTTGCCGCGCGCGATTCCGGAACTCACTACGCGAGGAAAAGCTCATGGAGCCGGGCAAGATCTACCCCCTGACGGTGAAGCTATATCCGACGTCGAACGTGTTCAAACGGGGCCACCGCGTCCGCGTTGACCTATCGAGCAGCAATTTTCCCCGGTTCGACGTGAACCCCAACACGGGCGAACCGCTGGCTCAGAACCGCCGCAGCCAAACCTGCGTCAACACGATTCACCATGATGCTGAACATCCGTCGCACATCCTACTGCCCGTAGTGCCGCCTGCCTCAAGTGATTGAGGAACGCGGTTCGCCAGGATTTGCGCCAGCCGGTGCAAGGAAGTTCGACTCGGCTTTCGGCACCTTCGCTGGCCGGGTAAACTGAGGTCCGTCGTTTTCGAGAAAGCAGACTTACTCGTCTTATCGAAATTCGGTTCTGCACGTTGTGCGAACCGGTTCCTATGCCTCGCTACGTCGTCCGTTACGGCTCCACTCGAGCCCTCGGCTTGTTTTCGCCCCGCGGCCAGGATCGCTATTTGCGCGGGCAGCGGGTCGTCGCTCGTACGCCCCGGGGCTTGGAAGCTGGCGACGTTTTGTGCGAGGCGACCGAGGAACAGGCCAGTCGGCTCAGCGGATCGCCGGGCGGGCAGATTCTGCGAGAACTGAGTCCCGATGACTCTAACGAACTGTCTCACATTCACACCAAGGAGCGGGGCGAATTTGAAGTTTGTCTCAAACACGTTCGCCGCTTGGGCCTGAAAATGACGTTGCTCGATGTCGAACACCTGTTCGGCGGCGAGCGAGTTGTCATCTACTACCTGGCCGAGGAACGCGTCGACTTTCGAGAATTGGTAAAGGCCCTGGCGAGCGAGTTTCAAACCCGGATTGAAATGCGTCAGGTGGGGGTACGCGACGAAGCGAAGTTGCTGGCGGACTATGGCGATTGCGGTCAACCCGTGTGCTGCAATACATTTTTGTCGGAGATGCCGCCCGTCTCGATGAAGATGGCCAAGGTTCAAAAAGCAACGCTCGATCCGACGAAGATTTCCGGACGCTGCGGCCGGCTGAAATGCTGCCTGAGGTATGAGTACGATACCTACGAGGATTTGCAGCGCGACATGCCCCCGATCGGCTCCGAAATTCTGACTGGCAGCGGCAAGGCCCGCGTCCTGGGACATGAGATTCTCGCTCAGCAGCTGCTCGTGCAGACCGAGGACAATCGCCGCGTGCTCATCAATGTTGCCGAGGTATTGACGGTGATTCACCAAGGATCGGGGCGTCGCGATCGTTAGCAGGGCGAATCAGGAGTCCGCGCAACGTGTGCTGTGCGACGAACGTGTCAAGCGATGCTTTCTCGGGGGACGGCATGGTTAGCCGAGAGTTTTGACAGGGAATTTAAAAGGTTGGGGAGTTTCGCCGTGGCTCGCGTAAAGTCGCCCGAAGTACCGCCGCTCGTGAAGCTTTTGAGCGAAGATCGGCGGTACAAGCTGGAAGCCTACGAGTTTGTTCGCTTGGGCCTGAACTATGCGCAAGGCCATTTGCGGATGGGCGACGAGTCCGAAGGCCCGGAACCGAGCCCTCCGCTCGAAGAAGGCGAGGAGACGATTCGTCGTACTCGCCATATCACGGGCCAACAGTTGTGCGACGCGCTTCGCCAACTGGCGCTTGCGCAATTCGGGCTGATGGCCAAGTTGGTGCTAGCCGATTGGGGAATTCGCTCGACCAGCGACTTCGGCGAGATCGTGTACAACCTGATCAAGATCGGGGAAATGTCGAAGTCGGAAGACGACCGCCGCGAAGATTTCGACGACGTGTATGACTTCGACGAAGCTCTCGTTCGCCAATTCACGATTACTAACGAGGATTGACCATGACTCCGCTGAAATCGCTCGTTGCCGCGGGCACTAAACTCTGGCTCGATTCGATTGATCCCGATCTCGTGAAGTCCAACCGGGCGGAGGGAGCAACCGGGGCCACGAGCAATCCGATTATCGTCAGCGACCTGATTAAAACGGGGCGTTTTGACAAAGAAATCACCAGCTTGGCGTCCGAGGGACTCTCAGACGAAGAAGTCGCCTGGCGGCTGACCGACATGCTGGTCCGCCAAGCCCA
>JALORD010000671.1 GCA_025459145.1 Pirellulaceae bacterium
GCGGCGTCGCAATGTACGCGAGGCGTTTCGAACGTCGCGATGGCAGTCGATTAAAGGCCGCCGCATACTTTTAATAGACGATGTTCTGACGACCGGGGCTACCGCCCATGAAGCCGCACGAGCCCTCAAGCACGCGGGAGCCAGCGAGGTCTATGTGGCCGCGGTGGCGCGGGGAACTGGACAATCGCTCGTGAAGTAGTTCGGACGACGCCTCGCCGAAACGCCCGCCCCTCGGTATTCTCGGGAAATGACCGTACCATCCGATCCACACTCGGCCGAATCGCGTGCCGTCGCGAAGGGCAAACTGCGTCTGGGGACGCGTGCCAGCCCGCTCGCTCGCTGGCAGGCCAACTGGGTGGCGGAGCAACTGGCGGCGCGCGGCACCGCTGTCGAACTCGTACCGATTACCACGCAGGGGGACGTCAAAACGCAGCCGCTCCCGTCCCAGGGCTCAAATTGGCTGCCGTCCCCGAGCGCGAAGAGACTGCCGACGTCCTGGTGTCGCCTGTCGCCGAGCGCCTGGAACTCTTGCCGCAGGGCGCGCGCGTCGGCACCGGGAGCATCCGCCGCCGGGCTCAACTTCTGCATGCCCGCCCCGATCTCGAGATTCTCGATATTCGGGGCAATGTCGAAACTCGCCTGCGCAAACTCGATGACGGGGAGTACGACGCGATCGTCCTGGCAGCGGCAGGACTCGTGCGGCTGGGGCTCGCTCGTCGAATCACGAGCCGATTTGCAACGGACGCGATGCTCCCGGCGATTGGCCAAGGGGCGCTGGGAATCGAATGTCGGGCCGACGACGCGATAACGATCGCTCAGCTCGCTCCACTCGATCATTCCGCGTCGCATCGTGCTGTGCAGGCCGAGCGGTCGCTACTCTTTTCACTACGTGCGGGCTGTTTGGCTCCCGTAGGAGCTCGCTCCTTGGTCGAAGGCGACCAGTTGACGCTGGTAGGCGTCGTCCTAAGCGGCGATGGTCGGCGGCGAATCGAAGCGTCGGCGACAGCCGCCTGCACGGAGGCCGACCAGTTGGGCGCCCAGGTTGCGGAAGCCCTGCTGGCCCAGGGTGCGGCTGAGTTGGTGGCCGCCGCGCATCAAGTTCCCTAGCGGCTCACGTTGCCGATCGAGACCGGCAATATCTGCGGATTGGGCAGAACTTGCGTGTGCCGGGGCGTGACCGCGTCGCCGGCAGTGTTCTCCCGTAAAGACGCCTGTGCCAACCATTTAGCATTGCTATCGCGTCTGCCAGCACCAGCCGAGGCGAAACCTGGCACGCCGATTGCCAAGAGGAGAGCCACGTCCATTCGTGTCCTCTGGTTCCCCCTGAAGCGCGGCGATGTTTTACGGTCTCTACATCTCGGCAGCAGGTGCTCACGCCCAGAGCCAAAAGGTCGAGGTGCTGAGCAATAATCTGGCGAACGTCGACACGGTCGGTTTCAAGCGTGAGTTGGCGCTGCTCGAAGCACGTGACAGCGAAGCCATCGAACGAGGACTCGACTTCCGCGGCTCCGGCTCGCTCAACAATATTGGGGGCGGAATCCGGTTGCCGGAAACGGCCACCGATTTCCAGGTCGGAGCGTTTCGCCAGACTGATTTTCCCGCCGACTTCGCTCTGGAAGATCCCAGCCACTTCTTTCTCGTCCAGAGGGGAGGCGAGAAGCTGCTGACCCGCGCCGGCAATTTTCAGGTCGATGCCGAGGGACGACTGCTCACGCAAAGTGGCGATCCGGTTCTAGATACTGAACAAGGCCCGATCCAGCTCGATCCCAATTTGCCCTGGATCGCCGGTGATGGCGGGATCATCGATCAGTTTGGCGACCGGTTCCTGCTCGCATTGGCCAAAGTCTCCGATCCTCAGCAACTGCGCAAGGTGGGAAACAATTTTTTCGAGAGTACGACGGGTGAGGTTCAGGCAGTACCCGAGGAAGATCGCCGCGTACGCAATGGTTGGCAGGAGGTTTCCGCCGTGAATCCCATCCAGGAAATGGTCGAGCTGATCACCGCCTCGCGCGCCTACGAAACGAATATTCGCCTGATCCAGCAGCACGATGGTGTTACCAGTTCGCTGGTGAGCCGAATGTTGCGAACGGTTTAGAGTCCCTTTCCCCGGATTTGGCGCGTCCTGATCGATCGCAAGGAAGCACTACGATGAGCGTGCAGTCCCTTTACACCGCAGCGACTGGAATGGAGTCGCTGCAGACGAAACTTGACGTGATCGCCAACAATCTCGCGAACGTCAATACGACCGGATTCAAGGCGGGACGGGCGAACTTTGAAGATTTGTTCTACCGCACCGAGGAGTATCCCGGCAAACAAGACGCTGCCGGCAACTTCACGCCCACGGGCACACAGATCGGTCTCGGTGTGCGCGTCGAAAGCGTGCAGACCGACTACCGGCAGGGCGCTTTTCAAGAGACCGGCGAAGCTCTCGACGTGACGATCGAAGGGCAGGGATTTTTTCGCGTCACCGATCCGATCACCAATCAGCCACTCTACACACGGGCGGGCAATTTTTCGATCAATGCCAACGGACAACTCGTCATCGGCTCGGCCCAGACCGGGCGGCTCGTCGACCCGAACATCACGTTCGACCCGACGACGCAGGCCATTTCGATCTCGTCCGATGGACAAGTCACGGCCCAGTTGCCCGGACAGCCGCAAAT
>JALORD010000672.1 GCA_025459145.1 Pirellulaceae bacterium
TTCGCGTACCAGTATCCGGAACGACCAGTCTCCTCGATCGGGATGTCCGGGGAGGTCTCCCTTCCAGACTACCTCCTTGCCGACCGCGACGACACGCGTGTGCGGCCGGATGTGATCGACCAGGAGGTCGGTCGCCGAGAGGGGGAGCAAGTAGTGCTCTCGCCACTCGCGCCCCGTTAAACGTGCTTCATCGGCGGGTGGCTCGTATGCCTCATCCTGGGCCGCGAGCGCCGCCAGTCCCAGAGGCGACCGGCAGTGCCCAAACCGGGAGAACATCTGCAGATGGCCCCACCGCTTCACATGTTCGGCAACCTCCCCCGCCTCGATCACGATCACGTCATACCCCAAAAAGCGGGCGTAAAGGGCGGCTTCCAGCCCTAGCGGGCCGGCCCCCAGGATCGCGAGTCGGGCTGGCGTATCAATGGCCATGGGCAATTAAGCAATTAGCGACAGCGGGCAGCTTGGGTAAATGAGGAGAGACGGCTCCTTGGCCGCTCCTGGGCGGGCCGGCGACGCCTCTCGCTACTTGTCAAATCTTAACGGCTGGGGCATGCTGTGAATTGGCGAACGTGCTTTTCCCCGCTGCTGCCGCGGAGTGGCGGGCTGTGGTGTGGTAGAATAGCGAGTTAGAAGCTGCTTTTCTCCCCGGCCGCCGGTTCCGGGTGTTTGCCGCTTAGCCTTTTGCATTCCGGGTGCTTGCTCTAGCGTGGGAAGGAGACTGGCCATGCCCCTGTTCGAGATTGAGACTGACGCGCACATCATCATTACCTGGGCCGCCGATGAAACGGCTGCGGGAGGAGTCGTCAAAGACGCCTATCCGCACGACAAAGTGATCCGCCTAACCAAGCGTCCACGCGACACTTGGGTCATTAGCAAGGGTGCCCTGGGTCTCACGAATACACGCGTTGATCCTTGCTCGGTCGCCCGCGATTGTCTCTCCAAGGCACATGGCGACAAGCTGCACGCCATCCGCCTCTACCGCCAGGAAACGGGTACCGACCTGGACGACGCCCGCAAAGTGATCGAATCGAACATGGTCATGGGTTGGTAGCTGAGGGCCGCCGCGCCTCTCTGTCCGCCTGTTTGCCGATCCGGGTGCTAGCGGCTTCCGGGTTAAGGATGTTCATCGACCGGCCCAAGCAGAACCCGCCGCTGGGCCCTTGAGTGTCGGCCTTTCTTGTAGGGCAAGCTGTAGCGCTTGTGCGGGTCCTGACCGCTGTCCGGCTGGTAGCGGTTGCTCCTCCAGGTCTCGATATTTCGCCGCGGACCGACGATGACGATTGTCAGGTCCGCAAGACCGGCAGATTGCGCCCTTGGGACGCAAACCATCTGCCCCTTGCCGGCCTCCAAGTCAACCGCTGGGGAGAGTTGCTGCGGATGAGCCTTGGCACCGCCCGTGGGGCCAGTGCGAAGTGTTCTTCGCGGAGCTTGCAGAAAATCCAACGTTCTCAAATGCTGGGCCGGCGTCCTATAGGGCGCGAGGCCGTGCGGCAAAGGAGTGCCCGATGAAGATCAATTTGCGCTGCTCGCGCGGAGTGCTGCTAGCGCTGGGCGCCCTGGTGCTCGTTCCGGTAGCCACGCTGGTTTCCGGGCAGGCTCGAGCCCAACCGCCCCGCACGGTTGTTGAACTGGCCGAGCCTCCGGCCGCCCAGCCGGCGAACACCGATCCCGCGAGTGTCGAACCTGGTCCCTTGGCCGAGCAGCCGACGCCCGCGCAGCCGATTGGCAGCGAGCCCGCACCTGTTCAAGCTCAGGTGAGCGATGACGGCGCGGCGCCTATCGACGCGGGCGCGATCCCCGAACAACTCCCCGCTCCCGACGATGAAGCTGTCGCTTCGCCGCTCGATGCCGCTCCGATTGAGATCGTCAAGGAGCGCTACGAGAACGGCGTTGTGCGGATCGAGCGCGAAGTGACCCAGGACGCTGCCGGCAACTACATTCCGCATGGCCTCTGGCGGCAGTACGATCCGACCGGCCGGCTGATCGCCGAAGGGCGGTACGTTGAAAGCCGGAAGGAAGGCATCTGGCGACGGCTCTACCGCGGCGACGACGCCGCGCTCTTCGCCACGCAGCCTTACCGCACTTTCACTCCGCCGTTTGTTTCACAGGCAACGTTCAAGAGCGGCCGGCTGCACGGCAAGTGGATCATCACCGACGCGAAGGAACGCAAAGTCCACGAGTTGTCGTTTCAGGAAGGGCAGCGCAACGGTCCGTCGATCTGGTACTACCCGAGCGGACAAGTCCTGCAGACGGGGGAGTATGTCGGCGGCCGGGCACACGGCGACTTTGTACAGTACGGCGAAAGCGGCGATTCGGTAAGCCGGGAGTCGTATCAGGAAGGTCGCAAGCTCGCGCCGCGGATCGACTACTACGACGGTGCGCAGCTCGTCAAGAAGACCGAGGCGATGATCCTGCATGCTCCGCTCGTCCGCGACGCTGGCGGTGTTCGAGAGCCGCGGCCGGGACGAAAAACACGGTGGCTACACGGCGTGGCACAAAACCGGCCAGATCGCCCGCCAGGGCGAATTCCGCTACGACCTGCCGGTCGGCAAGTTCCTCTACTGGTATGTCAACGGCCAAAAGCAGCTCGACGGCGACTATGTCGACGGCCGGCAGCACGGCGACTGGACCTGGTGGCACGAGAACGGCCTCAAGTCGATCAGCGGCTCGTACGAGAATGG
>JALORD010000203.1 GCA_025459145.1 Pirellulaceae bacterium
ATCGAGCTTGCTCCACTCGCCGCCGTCGAACTGCTTCCGCGCCGCAGCGACGGCCCGGCCGACATCGGCTGCGTCGCCGGCTGCGACCTGGGCGATCACCTCCTCGGTCGCCGGGTTGAGCGTGTCGAATGTCTCGCCGCTGGCGGCGTCTTGCCACTTACCGTCGATGAAGCACTGCGTCTCGGTGATCTTGGGCTGGCGGGTTTTGGCGGATTTGGCGGCAGCCGATTTTTGGGGAACCGTCGTGGTGGCCATGTCGTAACTCCTGAGAGAGGGAGGAGTGGAGCGGGCGCGGGTACGTACCGTAATTTTAGGGGCGGGGTGCGGCGCGAGACAACCAATGCGGCACACTGTTCGCTGCCAGAATCGCTCAGCTCGGTAATGAATCCGCTTGAATCCTGATCTTTTTCGAGCGGCGAAAACGGCCGCATGAATATTACATCTGCCACCACAGGTAGAACGCGAGTTCGACCGCGACGATCGTCAGAAAGGCGAAGTAGTGCCAGAGGCGGAAGCGAAAGCTGATGAACGGGCCGATCGCCAGGGGAAGGATCAGAGTGGCCAACAAGGGAATGGGAAACCAACTGCCGGTCGATCCAAGCGGGTCGGCGCTCCTGAGGTGTCCCAGCTTGGGAGCATTGTCGAACCACCACTCCTGGCGGAAATCCCCAAAGAAGAAAACTCTATCCGACTCCTGCCAGTACCCCGTGATGCTCCCATGTTGCAGGGCGATCACAAACTTCCCAGAAACGAACTCCATCCAGCCCCCCTGGGTCAAAACCCACGCCACCACCAGCGTTCCCAGCACCACGGCGGGCGTGTACTTCAGGATGCGGTGGATCGTGTGCATTTGGGCGAAGTCCTTGCTGCCGATTTTTGCGGCATGACGCAATGTATGCATGCCTCCGTTGGATTTCCAAGAGACCCACTTCCGATGGGCTCCCAGCGGCCGCAATCCTTGTCGAATTTGGCCGAGCGGGTTAGGCTGAATTGCTTCCCCACCTGAATTGTCTGCCCCGATGGCGGGGCCTTGCCTGGGAGCTACGTCGGACAATGCGCATGTCACTCAATGGGCGAACCCTTCAGTCCTGTCTTTTGGCCGCGGCTGTCGGCCTCATGCCGCTTCTGACCGGGTGCCTCTCAGAGCAGCCGAGCGGGCCTCTGGCTGGAAACAAGGCCGCGGAAGAGGAAGCGGCCGCGCCGGAGAAAGCTCCGGAGCCCGAGTTGCCGCCGGACGATGCCGAGGCGGTGAAGGCCCTGGAAGCAGCCAACGCCTGGCTCACGAAGGACGCGAAGGGGCGCGTGATTGGCGTCGAACTGAGCAGCAGCGCGACCGACGACCAGCTCAAGCACCTGACCGGCCTCCCCGGCGTCCAGCGGCTGATGTGCGTTTCGCGCGGCATCACCGACGAGGGGATCAAGCACCTGGCTGACCACCCCAGCCTCAAATACATCGACTTCGAGCAGACCGGAGTGACCGACGCGGGGATGGTTTTGCTGGCCGAGATTCCCAAACTCGACGATCTGTTCCTCAAGAAGACCGACATCACGGCCCAAGGCTACGCCGAGATCGCCAAGATTCCCACGATCAAACGGCTACGGGCCCCGCAGACCAAGTTCGACAACCTCTGCCTCGACGCCATCAAGGGAATGAAGCAGCTCGAAGTGCTCGATCTGTCGGACTGCAACCTGGTAACGGGCGAAGGGCTGGTCGTCCTCAAGGATTTTCCAAACCTCAAGTTTCTCCGCCTCTGGGGACAGACGATCGATGACAATGTCCTGGCCAACATCGTCGATCTGAAGAACCTGCGGGCTTTGTCGCTCGAGCAGACGAAAATCTCGGAAGCCGGTTTCGACCACATCGCCAAGCTGAAGGACCTGCAGGAGCTGATGCTCTACGGAGCAACCGGCGTAACGGACGCCTGTCTCGAGAAGATCCAGGATCTCACCAAGCTGCGGAAGCTCGAGCTGCGCGAGACCCGCGTGACCAGCCTGGGCATGTCGTACCTCAAGTCGCTCCCCGAGCTGCGCGAACTGGATCTGGCCAACACGACCGTCGCCAGCGAAGGGCTCGAATCGATCGGAGGGCTGAGCAAACTCGAGACGCTCAACCTCTGGTCGACGCGGATCGACGACGCGGGACTCGCACATCTCGAACCGCTGCAGAATCTCACGTGGCTCAAACTCGACCAGTGCAACGTGGGCGACAAGGGAATGAAGTCGGTCGGCAAACTCAGCGGCCTCGAGTACCTGCACATCGGCAGCACGCAGGTGACCGACGACGGGCTGAAGGAACTGCACGGCCTGAAAAACCTGAAGGAACTGGTCGCGACGTTTGCCTCGGGCATCTCGGACGATGGCATCGGCCAGCTCGAAGAGGCCTTGCCGCAGTTGGAGAATGTAGACCGGTAGTCGGCCGCTATTGTCCCTGGCCGCGTTAAGTCCATTTGCTGGGTCAATTCACGAACTCAATATGACCCAGCCAACTTCCTGGGGCGCCGCCGAAATCGCCCGCCGGATCGCCGCCCGCGAGGTCTCCTCGCGCGAGGTCCTCGCGGACTACATCGCCCGGATCGAGGCGGTCAATCCGCAGTTAAACGCGCTCGTCCTGCCGAGGCTGGACGAAGCGCGGGCGGAGGCCGCCGCCGCCGATGAACGGCAGGCCCGCGGCGCGCCGCTGGGCCCTTTGCACGGCGTCCCCCTAACAATCAAGGCCTGTTTCATCACCACCGAACAGCCCGCGACGATCGGCAATCGGCTGATTCCGCCGGGCGAGCGCGACGCACTGCTCGTCGCCCGGCTGCGGCGCGCCGGGGCCATCCTGCTCGGCAAGACGAACCTGCCGCAGATGATGATCTGGCACGAGTGCGACAACCCGGTTTTCGGCCGCTCGAATAACCCCTGGGACGAAGCACGCACGCCCGGCGGCAGCACCGGCGGCGAAGCGGCGCTGCTCGCGGCCCGCGGCTCGGCGCTGGGACTGGGGAACGACACCGGCGGCAGCATCCGCGTCCCGTGTCATTTCTGCGGCATTCATGGCCTCAAGCCGACGAACTTTCGCCTCCCGCGCGACGGCACGATCTCGACGCTGCACGGACTCGACGCGATCGTCTCGCAAACCGGCCCGATGGCCCGCCACGTGGCCGACCTGTCACTCGCACTCGCCGTACTCGGTGATTCGTCCGACGGATTTCTCGCCGGCGATGTGCCGCCGGTCCCCTTTCGCGCGCCGGAGAGCGTGGACGTCGGCGGCCTCACGATTGGCGTTTTCGACGACGACCAGGTCTTTCCCGCATCGTCGGCCCTGCGGCGGCTGGTGGGCGAAGCGGCCGACACCCTCCGCGCTGCGGGCGCAAGAATTGTCCCCTGGCAGATTCCAAAACTCCCCGAAGTTTGCGGCATCGCCAACTTCTTCGACCTCTATTGCGCTCTGATCGGGGCCGACGGGGGGAACGACGTCCGCCGGATCGTGGATGGCGACCAGCTCGATTGGCGCGTGTCGCGGCTGTTGGCCCTGGCGTCGCTCAGTCTGCCGACGCGGGCCCTGGTAACCGGCGGCCTTTCGCTGTTTGGCCAGAAGTGGATGTCGCGCCTCGTCGATGTGGCTCGGCCCCGCTCGGCCGACGTGTATCGGCAACTGTCATACGCCAAGTCGAAGTTTGCCAAAGCCGTGACGACCCAGCTTCAAGATGCCGGAATCGATGCGCTCCTGGGCCCGCCGCACGCCTTGCCCGCCATGCAGCACATCAAGGGTTTCGACCTGATCGCGGCGGCCAGCTATTCGATGCTCTTCAACCTGCTCGGCTTTCCGGCGGGGACCGTCTCGCTCAGCCGGGTCCGCGCAGAGGAGGAGAATGGCCGCCCGACCACGACGCGCGATCAGGTCGAGCGCCAAGCGGCCGCCGTCGACCGCGCGAGCGCCGGCCTGCCGATCGGCGTGCAGGTTGCCGGGCTGCCGTGGCGCGAGGACATCGTCCTGGCCGTTATGGGCGCGCTCGAACAGTCGTTCGCCAGCCGCGAAGACTATCCCGGGCTGACGATCGTGCCCGGCAAGTAGTTTCGCCCTTCGCGATTTTGTGTGAACGCGCGCTGTTGAACGGAGAGCAACGCCGATTTGCCTGATCCATCCATCGACGGAGCCAGCTCCCCATGTCGCCATTGAACTGGGCCTATCAAGTTCTGGAGATTCTAGTTTGCCTGTGCGGGGTGCTTGGGGCGCTCATCTTGGGGCGACGACATCCTGCTGTGTCTGTTTTTCTCTCGCTGTCGCTAATTTGCCGCATGTTCAGTCCGACAATCGCCCTTTTGGCGACGCTGCCGACGAAACAGATTCCCGCGTCCGCGCCATGGCAAGCCATCGCCGGCGGGCCGGTTGCCCTGGCGGCTTGGATCCTGCTATTCCTGGCGATTTTCGGTTGGCGAAGGACGCCGCCTGAGTCAAATTACGACGCACAACCGTTTCAATTCAGCCTGGGCCACTTGCTCTCGCTGGTGTTTATGGTCGGCCTGTTCATGGCAGTCCTTGGGCTATTCGTCCCACGGTTTCTTTCCCTGCCGCCGCAAGCCCGCGTGCCCCTGGTGATGGCCGCCGTCGCAGGTCTACTCTTCGTGCCGACGCTTATCTGCTGGCTAGTGGCCCTGCGACTAGCGTGGACGCGCCATAAGAAGCATCCGCAGGTTTCTGAGTTCGTAGCATTGGGCATCGGACTGCAACTCGTTGTGGCTATCGTGGGATGCTTCTTGCTCGCGGCGCCAGCCGGGCTGAAAGAAATCTGGTTTCAGTTCGTGATGCCGCCCGCGTCGGTGGCCAGTCTGGTCGTGCTGATTGTGGCCGCACTGGGCTGGCGGACGGTGGCGCCAGCCCATTGACCGTACAAGTGGTAATTCGTTGGTGAGAGGACCGCGGTTCCGAACTCGGACACCTTCATCAGCGCGCACTCGATGGTGCGCCGCATTGCACGATCGCCCGGCCGCTGCAGACGCGAAGACTATCCGGGTCGGGCGATCGTCCCGCGCGAGTCAGCGTAACTTCTTCCGCGCATAGTCCAGCTTTCGCTGCATCGCGGGGCTCAGCACATCGGCAAACGGGGTGAGCAGCGCGACGACCGACCGATAATCGTGCTGCTGAAACTTCGCATTGGCGGAAGCGGCGGCCCGCTCCATCTCGCGAGCCCGCACGTCGGCCGCACAGTCCGGTTGCCGAATGGCGTGCAGACACGCCAAAAATGCTGAGAAGCTCTCGGCGAGCGGCGTCGTTTCGGCCAATTCGTGCTCAAGAAACACGATCGCTCCTCGGCGATCGCCGGCCAGCACCAGGCAGAAATAGTTGCTCGAACCATCTGTCCCGATCGGCAGGAGTGGATCGGCCAGTTGCTTGTGATACAAGTGTTCGAGGTCGTGCTGCAGATCGTCCCAAGCCGACGCGAGCGGCCAGTAACGCAACTCGTCGAGCGAGTTCGGGTCAGCCGTAACGCCCGCTTCGCAGAGCGGAAAGAAGCAGTGAACCTCGTTATCGACGTGCCGGCCGTCAAGCTCGAACTCCACGCCGCCGGGTTCGGGACGACCGCCGTTATGCGTGAGCAGAAACGCCCGGTAATCCGCCGGCAACGTGTGTCCGATCCGCCGTTCGAAAGCCCGCACGGCTTCGTCGCTGGTCGGGCCGGTGGGAAACGACTGCAGAATTTCTGTGGCCACGATCTACCACCTCCTGCCATGCGTTGGGGCCAAGAATTTGCGGCGCATGCAGTTTTCTCTGTAACAATTCGGCTGGGACTACGCTCCGTTCAATGCCAGCAGTCACAAGACCACCAAACAGGAGCGCGACTCGTGCTAACCATTCTCAAGAATTCCCGCCTGCGGTTGATCATTTCGCTGGGAGCCGGGTTTTCGTACGGCCAACTGATCTTCGGCGCCTGGCGCGACACGATCGGCCCGAACGGTGTGTTGCTCGTTCTGCTCGCGGCGATGCCCGTTCTGAGCTGGGGGTTCTACTTGCACTTCGGCGCAATCGCGTCCTACATGGAATCGGCCCAGAAAGCGAACTAGCAAGTAATCCGGATTAGCCATGAACCCGGACTCGCCAAGTCGAATCGCCGCCAGCATGAAACCAGGAGAGGCCGTACCTACGGAGCCTTCTTCTTCCCCTTCTTCTTGCCGCCGGCCTTGGCGGGCCCGTCGGCTTCCGGACCGACAGGGCCGGCCAGCGGCGGGTTCTCGAAGAACTTGCCGTCGTCGACGAGCCGCGGATCGCCGGTGCGCGTCAGTTCCGCCAGCAGCCGCTGCTCGAGTTCCTCCCGCACCGCGGCGTATTTGGGATCGGCGGCGACATTCTTCATCTGGTGCGGATCGGCCTTCAGATCGAACAGTTCTTCACGGGGCCGCTTACCATAGGCGTGCTCGAAGAGTGACTTCCACTCGCTCGAATTTCGCTGGCCAACCAGCCACGCCTTGGCCGGGCCGGCGTCTTCGTCGGCAAGCGTCACCCGCGTGTTCTCGGTAATCTCCTCGGCGGTCGGCACGTTGTCGCCATCCAAGCGATACGGATCGCCGAGCGGCCAGCGATCCGGGCGGAAATTGATCACATACAGATAATCCGCTGTGCGAATTGCCCGCTGCGGGTAAGGGGCAAAGTCGGCCCGCGCGTTCTCCACATGCCGCTCGCGGCCGATGTAGACCGCGTCACGCGCCGGGTCGACCTGTCCGGACTTGTCAGACGAAAGCACATTCACCAGACTCCGGCCAGTCATCGATTCGGGAACTGCCACGCCGCCGATTTCGAGAAACGTCGGCGCGAGGTCGGTCAGGCTCACGAGGTCGTCGACCACGCGCCCCGCGGGCTTCCCCGGCCAGCGAATGGCCAGCGCCACGTTCGACCCGAAGTCGTACAGGTTGCACTTGCCGTGCGGAAAGCCGGGCGGACCGTGGTCGCCGCTCACGACGACGACCGTGTTCTCCAGCTCGCCGATCTCCTCCAGCCGGGCGAGCAAGACACCCAGCGACGCATCGAACGCCTGCGCTTCGCCCAGATAGTCGGCAAAGTCCTCGCGAATCTCAGGTACATCGGCGAGAAACGGCGGCAGCTTCCCTTTCAGATCGTCGGGATTGATCCCCCACAGCGCCTGCCCCGAGCCTTTGATCCACTTGCGGTGGACGTTCGTCGGCCCGAACCAGTAGCAGAACGGCTGTCCCGCCTCGCGGGCGTCCAGCATGGCGTCGAAATTGGCCCGCACCTCGCCGTACAGTTCCTGCTTGGCCTCTTCAAGCGGCCGCCCCTCGGCGACCATCCGCGTCACATGTTGTGAAAACTGATTGATCCGCCCGCCGGCCCGCTCGTAAGCAAACTTGCCGCCGCCATACGGCGCATCCACCGGCTGTCCGGGGCTCCACACCTTGTACGTCTCCCCCAGGTGATACCCGGCCTCGCCCAAGAGGAGCGGATAAACCGGCTGCGACCCATCCCAGATCGCCCCGCGCAGAATCGCCCCGCGACCGGTCCGCCAGAAATGCTGCCCCGAGAGAAGCGCACTCCGGCACGGCGTGCAGCTCGGCGCCGAGACAAACGCCCGGCGAAAGATCACCCCCTCGCGGGCGACGCGATCGAAGTGCGGCGTCTTCACCACATCGTTCGGCGTCCCCGGACCATCGACCGCGGCGTAGGCGCTAGCAAACCGGCCCCAGTCATCGGCAAACGCAAACAGAATATTCGGCCGCGCCGGCTTCGGCGGCACAGTCTTCGGCGGCGCATCCTGAGCAGCGAGCCAGCCCGCGCCGTGAATCAGAAACGCGAGACCAACTGCGTACGACAAACAGCGAATCATGGCAGGTTATCTCCGGCAAACCTGGGAAGAGGCAGGCGGCCAGTTTACCATGCCCGCCGGAGCGCCATGGCCGGGTTCGCTGCGGCGCATTAGGCCGCGTCTTTCGTGACCTCCTTCCGGTCTGGGTCTGTGACCGGAAAATAACCATCCGCAAGCAGTAGCTCAACCAACGCCGGGCCTCCATGTGCCCGAGCGAACTCCGTCTCAGTCTCACTGACTCCTACGAGCTGGTAAAAGCTAAATGAGCCGGAATCAAGCTGGGCGTCGCGGGGAAATCGCACGGGCGGCGCGACCATGAGACACGTAAGCAGCGACGGACCTGCGCGAATCGGGCCGCGAAAAGGAATTCGGTCGAAGTCGCGCAACGGCTGGCTGCCGGGATAACGACCGTGACACAGCAGAATCTGAAACGTCATCACATGGAGCAGGCGTAGTATGGCCCACTCCGCTTGCTGTGTCGTATCGTATTGAAATTGTTATGAATTTCAGTATTTTTTTGTCGTGTCTGGTGATTCTTTCTCGTATTCGTTTTAATT
>JALORD010000673.1 GCA_025459145.1 Pirellulaceae bacterium
CAGCAGGAATTCGAGCAGCCGGGCGACTTTGCCGTCCATGTCTGGGACTTGCCGTCGGTCGCGCATTCCCGGCAAAATCCGGCGACTCCCGTCCCTTAGCCCCCTTAACCATCAGCGATTCGTGCCAGGAGAGATAGGCAGGCGACGGGCGGTTCGTCTCCGCCCGAAGGCAACGAGCAAATCGATCCACGATCTGCCCCAATATCCAGGGCGGAGGAGCGAAGTGCGACGGACAGAGTACGGTGACAGAGAGAGCCGCGTCGTGGGTGTCGACCGAAACCAACCTGAAGGGATGCCGACAATGACTGCTCCCGCGTTGAATCCGTACGAGGCGCCGCTGAACCCTGTGAAGGCGATGGATGCCAAGCTGACGGATGCCGATCCTGCTCATGGCGGTGACACTGGGGATCTACTGGTTCTATGTCGCCTACCAGTGGTCGAAGGAAGTGAATGGCCTCGTGGGTCGCGTAAAATACCAGCCGGTGGTGGTGCTGATCGCCAATCTCGCGACGTGCGGCCTTGCCGGGTTCGTCTTTGAATCGCTGTTTGCGTTCGATCTGGTCGAACAGACCAAAGTCCGCGGCATCAAGGACCGGCTCGACTCACTGGCCACGTGGGTCCTCGTCTGCAACTGTCTGGCCTTCGTGATCGCCCTGATCCCCTTCGGAATCATCGTCGCCCTCCCCTTAGGAACGTTGGCGTCGGTCCTGGTGCAGGTCGAGCTCAATAAGCTGGCCGAACAGCCGCGGCGGTAATCGCGTCGATCGCGACAGAAGACAATGGTGAGCCGCCGATAAACGCCGAAGGACGCGGATTTTTGCACGAGGCCGAACTCTGCCTGGACGAATCTGCGTTCATCCGCGGCTGAAATGCCCCCAATCGCGCAAACTCCGTGACGGGCGAGACCCTGGCAATCTGGCCTCGGCTGAGGGGGCGAACGTACAATGGGGCCCAGAAGAGGCGATCCGTTAGGCCCTGTTTTCCTGATTGACAATGCGTCACTTGTTTGCGCTCTGCATCGCTGCGCCCCTCGTTAGTTGGCTCCTGTTGATCGGCGGAGTATCGGCCCAGGCGGCTGATCCGCTTGGTCACAGAGTTGACGAGTTTCTGAAGCAGCCGCATCTGCAAACGGCCCACGTGGGCCTCTTGTTCGTCGATCTGGCCAGCGGCGAGACGGTGCTGGCCAGGAATCCCGAGAAGCTGTTCGCCCCGGCTTCGGTCACCAAGCTGTTCTCGACGGCGACGGCCCTCGACGCCCTCGGTGCCGACCACCGCTTTCGCACGCCGATTCACTACCGGGGAACGCTGCGCGACGGCATCCTCGAAGGGGACCTGCTCCTGGTGGCCAGCGGCGACCTCACGCTGGGCGGGCGAACGAACGAAGCCGGCGAGATCGCGTTTGAAGACTCCGACCACACCTATGCCAACTGGATGGAAGACGCCGCGCTCACGCCGCAGGATCCGCTCGCCGGGATTCGCGACTTGGCCAAACAGATTGCCGCGACGGGGCTCAAGCGGGTTCGCGGCGACGTGCTGATCGACGATCGGCTGTTCGAGCCAGGAGAGGGATCGGGGAGCGGGCCCAGCAAGCTGACGCCGATCGTGGTGAACGACAATGTGCTCGACTTTACGTTCGAGCCAACGGAGCCGGGACAGCCGGCGAAGGTTTCCTGGCGGCCGCAGACCGCGCTCTTTAACGTCGAGATTGCGGTCGAAACGGTCCGCGAGGACGTCCCGCTCGAAACGTGGTTCAAGGTCGACGACGCGGGCAAGCTGCGGGTGACCGGCAAGATTCCGGCCAACAAGGGAAAGCTGGTCCGGATCTTCGAGGTTCCCGAGCCGGCCGCGTTTGCCCGGGCCGTGCTAATTGAAGCGCTCCGCGAGGCCGGGGTCGAAGTGACGGCGGAGATCACGCAGAAGCATCCGACGACGCCGCTCCCGGCGACGGATGGCTATGGCAACCTGCCGAAGTTGGCCGAGCTGGTCTCGCCGCCGCTGGCCGAAAACGCCCGGCTGATCCTCAAGGTCAGCCACAACTTGCACGCCAGCACGCTGCCGCTCCTGGTGGCTTCGTCGCAGGGAAGACAAACTCTCGCCGAGGGGTTTGCCGTGGAGCGCGAGTTCTTCAAGAAGGCGGAGCTGCCGCTGGCCGGAATCAGCTTTGGCGGCGGGGCGGGCGGTTCGCGGGCCGACTATGTCACGCCGGCGGCGACCGTGCAGCTTTTGCGGTACATGGCCCGCCAGAGCGACTTTCCCGTCTACGAGCGGGCACTACCGATTCTCGGCGTCGACGGCACGCTGGCCAAAGCCTGCTCGGCCGATTCGCCCGCCAAAGGAAAGGTCCACGCCAAAACGGGCACGCTCGTTTGGGGCAACCTGATCAGCGGGCAGGGACTCTGCACCAGCAAGGCCCTGGCCGGCTACCTCGATACCGCCAGCGGTCGACGCCTGGCCTTCGCCGCCTTCTTCAACGGCGTGCAACTGGGCGAAGGGGTCGACACGAAGCGGCTCGGGAAGGAACTCGCGACGATTTGCGAGCTTGTGCATGCGGAGCGGTAGGGCGCGGCTAGGTTTGGAGGAACTTCACCGTCCGTTCGACGAATTCGCTCGTCTTCTCGAACGGCAGCATATGGCCGCAGTCGAGAGTTTCGAGGCGGGCGTTCGGCA
>JALORD010000015.1 GCA_025459145.1 Pirellulaceae bacterium
CGCAAGAGGCCCACCGAGTGCTGCGTAGGCTTCGTTTTGAGTTCCCCCGCCGCCTTCAGGTACGGCACCAGCGTGAGGTGGATATAGAGGCAGTTCTCCTTACCCACATCGAGCGAAAACTGGCGAATGGCCTCGAGGAACGGCAGGCTTTCGATATCGCCCACCGTGCCGCCGATCTCCGTGATGACGAGGTCGACTCCCGGCTCGGCCAGCTTATGGATGCAGCTTTTGATCTCGTCGGTAATGTGCGGAATCACCTGCACCGTCTTGCCGAGAAATTCGCCGCGGCGCTCTTTTTCGATCACCGACAGGTAGATCTGCCCCGTCGTGTAGTTCGAATCGCGCGTCAGCGGGCTGTGCGTGAACCGCTCGTAGTGTCCGAGGTCCAGGTCGGTCTCGCTCCCGTCGTCCAGCACGTACACCTCGCCGTGCTGATAGGGGCTCATCGTCCCCGGATCGACGTTGATGTACGGATCGAGCTTCTGCATCCGCACATTGAGCCCGCGCCCTTCGAGCAGCATGCCGATCGACGCGCTCGTCAGTCCTTTGCCGAGCGAACTGACTACTCCACCTGTGACGAAAATGAACTTGGTCATCGAGTCGCTGGGACGAGGGATGGAGGCCGCCGCGGCCGCGCTGTTTCACGACCTGGATTCCGCGACCTGGCAAGTCAAACCGGACACGTAGAGACGATAGCGGAAATCGCCGCGGGTGCAATCGTTGGACGTGGCCAGCCAGCCAAACTCTCATTGTAGGGGGCGATGCCCCGACCACAAACGGCCGGCAATGTGCCTCCGAACAGCTACGCAGCCGCCGATGAAGCCGACGAATGCGCCCAGGCGCGCGGGTGCCGCACAGCCCGCGTTTCCCCCGCCGTTGAGCAATTCGCCCCGGTTCTCTACAATTCCCGGCTTCTAAATGCTGAGCGAAAGCTGAACGAACACGCCGATTTCTCTTGCCGGAGCGATTTCCCGATGGAACGTACTTTGGTCCTCTTGAAGCCCGATTGTGTCGAGCGCCGCCTGATGGGACGAATCATCAGCCGCTTCGAGGAAAAGGGGCTGAACATCATCGCGATGAAGATGCTCTACGCGGAGCACGTTTCCAAGCCGTTCTATCCCGGACTTGAGAAGTTCATCACCGCCTCACCGATCGTGGCGATGGTCGTCGAGGGGCTTGAGGTGATTCGAGTCGTCCGCGAGATGCTGGGGGCGACCAGCGGCCTGAAAGCGGCAGCCGGCACGATCCGCGGCGACTACAGCAGCAGCCGGCAGATGAACCTCGTGCATGCCAGCGATGGCCCAGAGGCGGCCGCCCGCGAAATCGGGCTCTATTTCAAGACCGAAGAGGTTTTGCCCTACTCGCCGACACTCACCGGCTGGCTGAAGGCCGACGACGAGAACTGAACGCCTTTCCGCTTGCCCTCTCCCTCCACGTGGGAGAGGGCCGGGATGAGATTTCGCGCTACTTGTACAGAATCAGCTTGTCCTGCCGCGTACGCCGCAGGCGATAAGTTTCGTCGCCGTGGACAATCAGCACTTCCAGCCGGTCGCCTAGCAGTTCCTTCGAGTTCCATGAATCGCGGCTGGCGACGTTGTCGGCCGCTTTGCCGCTGGCACTCGCCGCCGCGGGAGGCGAAGTTTCGCCCGCAGTCGCGGCCGCGTTGGATACGGTGTTGGGCATGTTGTGGGGCCTCGGAAAAAGCCGCCAACCTCGGCTACGCACCGGCGGAGATCGGTAGGTAGCACGAGGTCGCGGCTGCACGAGGTTTCGTTGGCTTGCAGGTGTGATGGCGGGGCTATTTGGTCGGCTGCGGAACTCGCAGGGCCAGGGTGGAGTAGTGGTTCACTTGGGCGTACTTCTTCCCCTCGTGCTCCCCCGCCTTCTCGACAACCCACTTCGCGCGGATCGAGTGCAGACCGGGTTTGGCCCCGTCGACCGTCACCTTGCCCGACTCGTCGGTTTTCTTCGTCTGTTCGTTTCCTTCGGGATCGAGCAGGACCACCTCGCTGCCGGCGACCGGTTTTCCCTCGAACAGCACTTGCAGCACGCACTGGCCGCCGCTGATCTCGGGAACCACGTCGAGCGGCAGCCGTTCATCGCGTCCGATGGCCTTCAGGTTGGCCGCGGCGTCGAGATACCTGGCGTGATACATGAGCAGGAAGACTTGCCCGCGACGATCGAGTACGCCGTAGTTGACCGATCCGCTGACGGCCCGCGTCCCCGCCGGGACGGCGGCAACCCACGATCCCACTTCGTCGGTGATGTGCTTCGACAGCTTGAGCGGCTCGCCTTTTTCTGCAGCCGCGCCGGCCCAGACCTGGACCTTCGCCACGTTGTCGAGCAAGGCCGCACTGTCGGGTTCGGCCAGTTCGCCGAAATGCACCTGAGCCTGCGGCTGTCCGCCGCTGTCGGACTCGACGGTAATCCAGACAAAATGGGCCGCGGCGCTCGAAGCGAGCAGGGCGACCGCCAGAGGAGAAAACAAGCACCAGCGACTGTTCATGACAAAGGTCCTCGAGTGCGTGAACGCGACAATTGCGCTGAGCTCACCGAGGCTGGCTGGTCGTCGAAGAGGACGAGTGGCTTGCTTACTGATACTGAGTCTCAGTTCTGAGAATATTTATAACGGGTGTTTCGCTGGTGTCAACAGTCCACATCACGCAGTACCCAAGGGACGGAGTGTCAGCCCGCGATTTCGGACCGTCGGTTGTCTGCCCGAGAAGGATGCAAATCCGTCACACCGGCGGCGGATTTCGCTCGGCGAAGCCTCGTTGATGCCAATAGGGGTAAGCCGGGGTTGCGGCGCTGGCCGCGTCGAGCCGCGCGACCTGCTCGGGCGACAGTTCCCAGCCGACGGCCTCGAGATTCTGCCGCAACTGCTCCTCGTTGCGGGCTCCGATAATCACCGTGGACACCGAGGGCCGCCGCAAGAGCCAATTGAGTGCGATCTGGGGGACGGTTTTGCCCGTCTCGCGGGCGATTACATCGATCGTGTCAACGATGTCAAAGATACGTTCGTCGGGGATCGGCGGGCCGATGTCGCGGACAAGTTGACTTTGCAGCCGGCTCTTCTCCGGGAGCGGCTGTCCGCGGCGGATCTTGCCGGTGAGCCGTCCCCAGCCGAGCGGGCTCCAGACCACCGCGCCGACTTTCTGGTCGAGTGCCAGGGGCATGAGCTCCCACTCGTAGTCACGCCCGAGGAGCGAATAGTACGCCTGATGGGCCACATAACGCGAGAGGCCGTACTTCTCGGAAATCGCCAGCGACTTCATCAGGTGCCAGCCCGAAAAGTTCGAGCAGCCGAGGTAACGCAGCTTGCCCGCTCGCACCAGATCGTCGAGCGTATGCAGAACTTCCTCGATCGGCGTGACGGCATCAAAGCCGTGCAGTTGAAAGAGGTCGATGTAATCGGTCCCCAGCCGCCGGAGACTGGCGTCGACCGATTGGATCAGGTGATGTCGCGAGGAACCGACATCGTTGGGCCCCTTGCCGGCGCGGAACGTCGCCTTGGTCGAGATGATTACCTGGTCGCGGCGTCCCTTGATCGCTTGCCCCAGGATTTCCTCGGCCATGCCGCCGGAGTAGATGTCGGCTGAGTCGAACATTGTGAGCCCCGCCTCGAGGCAAATATCGACCAGGCGCGTCGCTTCTGCCACGTCGGTCGTCCCCCAGGCTTTGAACATCTCTCCGCCGCCGCCAAACGTTCCGGTGCCGAAGCTCAATTCAGGCACTTTGAACCCTGATCCACCCAGTTGCCGGTATTCCATGTGCGCGCTCCCGCGAGTTTGATCGAGTTTGTTTGAGATGGTTCGAGCCGGAGCTTTTGACTGCCAGCTTGTAGCGCGATAGCGTAGCAGAAGTCGGCCGCGCTTTTCGAGCGGCCAGTGACTTCGGACTTCGCGCCACACGTGCAGCCAGTCCGAAGGCTCTTCCCCCGCCAGCGAGTCAATAGCAGGTGCCTGCATGGAACGGTTCTTTATTTCAGCGGCGGCGACCTGGGCGGCGCTTCTGGTCGGCGGCACGCTGTCCGCCCAATCGCTGGAAGAGACTCCTGCGGATTCTCGACTGGCACGTTCTCGTCCGGCCCCTTCGGCCGTCCGCGGAAGTCAATTTCCCCGGCTCAACGCCGATGGCACGGTGACGTTTCAGATCACCGCGCCCGACGCCCAGCGGGTGCAGATCGTTCCCCGCGGCACGGGCAATGGTCTGGGGGATGAGCCGCTGGACATGACGCGCGGCGAGCGGGGCGTGTGGTCGGTGACGGCGCCGGTCCGCCCGGGGTTTCACTATTACCAGATCGCCGTCGACGGCTTTCGCGGCAATGATCCTGCGAGCCAGACGTACTTTGGCTGGGCCCAGGAAACGAGCGGCCTGGAGGTTCCTGATCCAGAGCTCGATTTCTACGCGCGTCAGGATGTGCCGCACGGCGACGTGCGGATCGTGACCTACGACTCGCGTGTCTCGGGCGGGCCCCGCCGAGTATTTGTCTACACGCCGCCGGGCTACGACGATGAGCGGGCGCGCCGCTATCCCGTCCTGTACTTACAGCACGGCGCGGGGGAGAGCGAGCGGGCCTGGACCGAGCAGGGGAAGGCCCATCTAATTCTCGACAATCTGATTGCAGCGGGCAGGGCCAAGCCGATGCTCGTCGTTATGGAGAACGGCTACGCGACACGGCCCGACGAGCAGTCCCTGCGCGGGCAGAACGATCGGTTCGCGGAGCTCGTGGTCAGCGAGCTCGTGCCGCTCGTCGACGGCAAATTCCGCACGCTGGCCGACCGCGAGCAGCGGGCGATCGCCGGCCTGTCGATGGGAGGCGGCCAGGCGATGCGAACGGGCCTCGGAAACCTGGACCAGTTCGCCTGGATCGGCACGTTCAGCGGCGCAATCCGCGACTTTGATCTCGAAACCTCGTTTGGCGGAGCGCTCCGCGATGCGGAGGAGGCCAATTGCCGACTGCGGCTCCTCTGGATCGGCTGCGGGACGGAAGATCGGCTGATCGACCCGGCCCGCCAACTGCACGCCAGGCTCACGGAGCACAACGTCAAGCACGTCTGGTTCGAGGGAGCCGGCTCGCATGAGTGGCAAGTCTGGCGAAAACACCTGCACGACTTCGCGCCGCGGCTGTTTCCGGGCGCGAAGTGAACCGAACTCTCGCCCGCGATCTGCGGTGTGAACCTAGAGCTCGCCGCAGTCGGCAATCACGATCTTGGCCTTCGTCCGACCGGATTCAGAGCCAAAACTCTCGACCTTTTTTACGACATCCATCCCTTCGACCACCTTGCCGAACACGACGTGTTTGCCGTCGAGCCAGTCGGTCTTGATCGTGCACAGGAAGAACTGCGAGCCGTTCGTGTTGCGGCCGGCATTTGCCATGCTCAGAATGCCCGGCCCGGTGTGCTTCAGGTCGAAGTTCTCGTCGGCAAACTTTTCTCCGTAGATCGACTTGCCGCCGGTTCCGTCTCCCCGCGTGAAGTCGCCTCCCTGGCACATGAAACCGGGAATGACCCGGTGAAACGCGCTCCCCTTGTAGCCGAAGCCCTTTTCGCCGGTGCACAGCGCGCGGAAGTTTTCGGCCGTCTTGGGCACGACATCCGCCCGCAGTTCGATCACAATCCGCCCGAGCTTCTCGCCGTCGGCGGTGATATCGAGGTAGCAGCGAGGGAGTTTGGCTTCCTGACCCAAGAGAGTCGTGGCTGCCAACGCAAGACAGCAAAACAGGACTGCGGAACTGCGGCGAGAGAACGACATGGAGGCCTCGGCTTAGCGTGGTGGAAAGGACCGCTTTGCAAACGGATACCGGCAGGGAGCCGCGAGCGAGAATGCTTGGGCTCCTGCAATTCGGGAAGTATACCAGCTTGAACCTGCGGGAGTGGACCGCAGCACCAGTCACAGAAATCAACAAACCGCCGACAGCAGTTCGCGAGCGGAAACACGGTTGCCGCAAGGCGTCGATCGCGCGGCAACACGCGTACCGTCGCTGAGGCAACGTTCTCCCACGGCCACCTATTCGGGGAGAACGCCGCTTGGCTCGGGCGATTCAATTCTCTTGCCGGTCGGAGATGGACTTCAGCCGATGCTGGCAAACGTGCCGCTCAACTGGCCCACGGTGATCGTCAATCCGGCGTGAATCTCGAGTCCGCTCGGCAGGGGCAACTCGTCCTCTTCATCGGGATTCGTGGTGAACTCGACTTCTCCTTCGCCTTCCTCATTCGTGGTGAGGGTGCCAATCAGTGTCTCGCCGAGGTAGATATCCAAAACCGTTTCCGGGGGAGCGCCAGTCACCTCGATTTCGAGTTCGATTTCAGGGACACCGTCCTCGTCCTCAAGTTCAAACTTGGCAAGTCCTGTAGCGCCCGCGCCATCGGCTAGTTGAGCCTCTAACTGCGTTTTGAGATTGATCCCTTGTCCGTTTCGTTCCTTGTCCTTGCCGGGTCCGCCGTCGAGGAAGTTGTTGCCGCTGCCGCCGTAGAGATGGTCCTGGCCTGAACCTCCGCGAAGGATGTCGTCGCCATTTCCTCCCCAAAGCTTGTCCTTGTCGCCGTCGCCCGAAAGGAAATCGTTACCGTCATCACCCCAGAGCAGGTCTTTGTCGGCGCCGCCAAAGATCTGATCGTTGCCCAGGCCGCCGCGCAGACGATCTTTGCCCGTCTCGCCGTGCAGGACATCATCCCCGTCCCCGCCTGCGAGCGAGTCGTTGCCGGCCCCGGCGAAGAGAATGTCGTTTCCTAATCCTCCCCAGGCCGAGTCGTTGCCATGGTGGGCGTAGATTGTATCCTCGCCATCTCGCCCCCAGATCCGATCGTTTCCGCGGCCGCCATCCAGCAAATCGCTACCGCTCCCGCCGTAGAGGCGATCGTTGCCTTCGTCTCCGCGAATGATTGACGGCAGGGATATCGACTCATCCACCTCCAGCCGGTCGTTCCCCTTCCGGCCGTCGATGGCGATCGAGGTGATGCCGGCGGAGGCGAAGGAGTACGACTGTTCGTTAATTTTGACGGCGATGTTGGTTCCGTCTGAACTCACGAGAATGCTGTCGCTCTTGTTGGAGCCAAAGACTTCCAGTCGCCCGGCGTTGATCTCAGCAAGTCCCGATTGCAGATTGCCCGCCAGCACGCGGCGAGACTCGAGTTGTTCAAATCCGATGCGGCGGCGAAACGATGGAATAGACACAGCGAGCAGTTCCTTCGGTCGAGTGGAGAAGTGTGGGATCCGTGGCTAAACCCTTTGCTTCCGGCCCGAGTCATTGGGCACGGCGGGGTTTCGCCAGGGGCTCTTAGCCCGTTGCCAGGGACATGCTCCGCTGGCTTGTTCTCGGCACGTCGGCCCGGCGGTCGAGGATGTCGACGCTGGGGACGATTCGAATCGGTGCTAAATTTCGGGGGTTAGAGGATGATGTCGCCAGATTGCGGTTTTCCCCCCGCTCTGCCGAGAGCGTCCGTTCGCTTGCTCGAAGGCTGCCCGGCCTGCATTCGCGAAAATGCGAATGACTGCTTCTGTTGTCGGACGATTGCGGACGAATCGTGAGTTGATCATGTCCAGACGGCGAATTTCCGCAAGCCGGACCACGAGCTAGCGGTGCAGCGTCATGACTTCATTGCCATCGATGTCACGAAAACCTGGCAATGCCAATGCCGTTTGGCGTTGACACTTTCGACGTTTGCCACTTACTCTCCCGCGGCGGACCAATACTGGGCAGCGAAAGCAGGCAGGTTCTGCGCGCGGGCAGGATGCCCGCGCAGGGGACGAACTTCACGGATGCACGCGGTCTCCCGGCGCCGATTTCTTCTCGGAGTCGCCTTGGCGGCTTCTGCGCCCGGGTGCGCGCAGTGGAACCGGCAGCCTGAAGAGCCCAGCCGCCTCCCTCCGGCCCGCATGTCGCCCGATGCGGTAATTCTGGAGTTGGCCTTCGTGCGGATGCCGGTGGCGGATCGGACATCGTACGACGACCTGTGGAATGAAGCCGACGAGCAACACTTTCCGCCGGAGTTGCGCAAGGAACTGGCGGCGAATGGGTTTCGCATCGGGATCGTCGGACAGCAGCTTCCGACGGCACTACGGGCGGCGCTCGATGCCGCAGCCGCGGAGACCGACGAGCGGGCCGAAGACATCGAGACCAGCGACGTCGAAGTAAGCCGCAGCCAGCGCCGACTGCAATGTCGCACCGGCCGGCGGGCGAAGATCGTTGTCTCCAAGACCCGCCCCTCCCTGGCCTTTCTGGCGCAAGAAGAAGGCTACGTCCGGGGACAAGTGCTCGACAGCGCCCAGTGCCTGCTTGCCCTGAAACCCTATCCCCAAGCCGACGGTCGGGTGCGGCTCGATCTTACCCCCGAGATCGAACATGGCGCGATGCAGACCAAGTGGGCCAGCGACGAAGGTACGATGATGCAACGAGTCGGGCGCGATCGGCTGGTGCTCGACCGCCTGCGCTGTGTGGCGACGCTGCCTGCCGGTCAGGTGCTCGTGCTCTCAACGACTCCCGACGTGAAGGGGCTCGGCGAGCACTTTTTCAGCGAAACGGCTGCCGGGCGGGTCGAGCGGACGCTGCTGCTGGTGCGCGTGGCGCAAACCCAGTGGGACGAGTTGTTCGCTCCGGGACAAATCTCCGCCCCTCTGGCGACGCCTGGGGAATAGTCGTTTCCCTTAGCTCCACGCCCCTCATCGCGCCGGGTGCGCCCATTGCGAGAATTGTGCGGTCGCTTGATAATTGCCTCGCACAAGCGATTTCGCCTTCTTCAGCCGCCAATGTCGGAGCCCGCCATGCCCCTCGTTCCGCTTCGTAAAGTTCTGGACCATGCCGCCGAAAACAACTACGGCGTGGCGGCGTTCAACGTCAACAACATGGAGCAAATCCAGGCGATCATGGAGGCGGCCAAAGAAACCGATTCGCCGGTAATCGTGCAGGCTTCGCGCGGCGCCCGGTCGTATTCGCAGGATGCGTATCTGCGGCATCTGATGCTCGCCGCGGCTGAGCTCTATCCGCAGATTCCGACCGTGATGCACCAGGACCACGGCAACAGCCCAGCGACCTGCCTTTCGGCGATCGAGAACGGCTTTACTAGTGTGATGATGGACGGCTCGCTCAAGGAAGACGGCAAGACGCCGGCCGACTACGAATACAATGTGAAGGTGACGAGCGAAGTCGTGAAGCTCGCCCATGCCAAGGGAGTTTCGGTCGAAGGGGAGCTGGGGTGCCTCGGTTCGCTCGAACATGGCGAGGGTGAGCAGGAAGACGGCCACGGCGCTGTCGGCAAGCTCACCCGCGATCAGCTGCTCACCGATCCTGATGAAGCCGCCGACTTCGTGGCCAAGACGGGCGTCGATGCCCTGGCAGTGGCGATCGGCACGAGCCACGGGGCGTACAAGTTCACCAAGAAGCCGACCGGCGAGGTCCTGGCGATGGACCGGATCGAGGCGATCCACAAGAAGCTGCCAAATTGCCATCTGGTCATGCACGGCAGCTCGAGCGTGCCCCAGGAACTGCAGGACGAGCTGAACAAGTACGGCGGCCAGATGAAGCAGACCTGGGGCGTGCCCGTCGAAGAGATCCAGCGCGGTATCAAACACGGCGTGCGAAAGATCAACGTCGATACCGATTGCCGGATCGCGATCACCGCGGCAATTCGCAAGGTATTGCAGGAAACGCCCGAAAAGTTCGACCCCCGCGACTACCTGAAGCCGGCCCGCGAGGCGATGAAGAAGGTGTGCGTCGCCCGGATGGTTTCGTTCGGCCAGGCGGGGAACGCCAGCAAGATGCGGGCGGCAGGGTTGGTTTAGAAGCCCTAGCACACCTTTCTGCCAACGGCCATTTCTCCGGGGAAATCGCCGCTGTGTTCTTGTCTTTTGGTCTGTCGTCCGAGCTGATTGCTTTCCGAAACTTTCCGCGGCGCCAGCGGACCAGTCCAAGATTCGTCCTCGGCGGACGAATCTCTGAGTCCATTGTCGTTCGCTCCCCAGCAGGTTGCGACAGCCGGGTCACCCGGCTGATTGACTTGCGGGGTCGGATTGATAGTCTGAGGGAACTTCTCCCTTCTCGGCTCACCAACAGCTACAAGGAACTCGCGATGCCCCAGGGAAAAGAAGTCTTTCTTGGCCTGAATCAGACCGGCGTGATTGTGTTCATTATTTTGCTGCTAACGACCGGTCCTTGCTTCTGTTGGATTCCTTGGCTGATCGACTCGATGAAGGCTGATCCAACCGCTCAGTAGTTCAAGAGTTGACGACTTGTTGCGAATGCTAGCACCCGCCGTTCGCGCTTGGTGAATTGCTGCGTCCGTCGTACAATCCGGGGCGGAAACTTCCCATCTTCCCCGGATCGTCAAGGATGACGCTATGCCCGCGCCCGCCGCGGCACGCCCACCGTTTGAGCTATCGCTCGACCCGTGCGCTTTAGGAGAGTCGATCCTCAGGCACGAGGCTGCGGCCCTCGCGGCCTTGGCGCAATCCCTGAGCGGCGGGTCGTTGGCGGACGACTTTCGCCGCGCGACGCGGCTGGTGCTCGCTTGTCGCGGCAGCGTAATTGTGAGCGGCATGGGGAAGGCCGGCCTTGTGGGGCAGAAAATCTGCGCCACGCTCGCTTCGACCGGCACCCGCAGCCACTATCTCCATCCAGGTGAAGCCGTACACGGCGATCTGGGGCGGGTTCACGCCGACGACTTGGTGCTGATGCTCTCCTACAGCGGACGGACCGAGGAAGTCGTCCGGCTGTTGCCGCTCCTGGCCGACATGCATGTTCCGGTGCTGGCCATGACGGGTCGCCGACAGAGTCCGCTCGGCCAGGCGGCAGCCGCTTTGCTGCATGTCGACGTGCTGGAAGAAGCTTGCCCGCTGGGACTGGCGCCGAGCACCAGCACCACGGCGATGCTCGCCTTGGGGGATGCCTTGGCGCTCGTCGTCAGTCGAGCCCGAGGCTTTACTGCCGACGACTTCGCCCGGTATCACCCGGGGGGAAGCTTGGGACTGGCACTGACCAGCGTCGAACAAGCGATGCGGCCCGTGGCCGAGTGCCGCGTCGCGCGCGTGGACGAGCGTTTGCGCGAGGCATTGATCTCTCATCGCAAGCCTGGCCGCCGGAGCGGCGCCATCATGGTCGTCGATGCCGATGGGCGGCTCGCGGGAATCTTCACCGACAGCGATCTAGCGCGACTGCTCGAACAGGGGCGCGATACTCAGCTCGACGGACCGATCGGCCAGGTGATGACTCGCGGGCCGGCGACAGTGACCAGCGGCACCCGCGTCTCGGCAGCCTGCGAAATTCTGAGTCAGCGCAAGATCAGCGAATTGCCCGTCCTCGACGCCCAGGGTCGGCCCCTCGGAATGCTCGACATCACCGACCTCGTCGGCGAGATTCCTGCAGAGGGTTCCAAGTTCCAAGTTTCAGGATCCAAGCGGGAGCCGTACCGCCGCGAGTTCGAAACCGCTCCGATCATCCCTCTGCGGTTGCACGAACCGGGCCGCAGCGGGGAGTGACAGGGAGGAAGGTTGGAAGTCGGAGGTCGGAAGTCGAACGAACCCACAGCGCCACCCCTGTCCTCACTGCGCAAACGCAATTACCAATGACAAGTGACATTCTTCAACTGACCACTGGCAACTGACTATCTGCTGCTATGTCCCTCGACGACTTTTGCCGCCCGATCGAATTGATTCTGTCTGACGTCGACGGTGTGCTGACCGACGGGGGCATCTGGTACGACAATCAGGGAGTCGAGCTCAAATCGTTTCACATTCGCGACGGACTGGGGATCAAGCTTTGGCAGCGGGCCGGCTTTCGGTTCGGCATTCTGACGGCCCGCACGTCGCACATTGTGAAACTCCGGGCTCAGGAGCTCGGAATCGACCCGGTGCGGCAGGGGTTCGAGAACAAGCTTCCGGTGGCGGAAGAGATTCTCCGCGAATTGAAACTTTCGCCCGAGCAGGCGTGCTACATCGGCGACGATCTGACCGACCTGCCTGTGATCCGCTATGTCGGCCTGGGAGTGGCCGTCGCGGACGCGGCGGCGGAGGTGCGCGCCGCCGCGAAGTGCGTGACGCAGCTTCCCGGCGGCCGCGGCGCGGTGCGCGAGGCCATCGAAGTGATCCTGAAAGCCAAGTCGCGCTGGGACGACGTCATCCAGCGATACGTGAACTGAATTCGTAAGCCCTTCTGTCCAGCCTGCGATGATCCACCTGAAGCGCTACTTCGCGGCCCTCACGGTCATGTTGACCCTGATGGCGGCGTACGCGCTGGGGATCGCGCCGTGGCTCGAGCCCGAGCCCGCCGTACGGCGGCGCGGCGAATCGGCGACCAATAGCGTCACCGAACTGATCGGGCCGACATCGATCGACCTCGCGGCGCTATTCACCGCGGGCTCGTGGGAACTCGATAATCCCAAAATCGTCGAAACCGAGACCTGCATCCTGCTCGTCAAAGACTACCGTCCGACCTCCGATGGCAAGCTGGAACTCACGCCCTGCACGCTGATTTTCTTTGCTCGGCCGGAAGGGGAGAACGGACCGCGGCGGCCGATTATCATGCAAGCGCCCCAGGGGGCCGTGCTGCAGTTCGATCGGCCGCTCGATATCGCCCAGGCCCAGTTTGGCCGGCTCGAGGGAGGATTGCTCCCGGGACCGATTACGATCCGCAGTCCTGAATCGACTCCAGGCCAGGGCGACGACCTGCACCTCACCACCCGCAATATCCAGATCGATCGCGATCGAGTGTTCACACCGCACGAGGTCGAATTCCGCTACGGCGAAAGTCACGGCCGCGGCAGCGATTTGACGATTCACCTGTTGCCAAAGGACCCTGAGGATCCGCGTTCCGGCGTGGGAGGACTCAAGTCCCTGATCCTAGCGCGGCTCGATCGATTGCATCTGGTCGTGCCGGGTAAGGTGGGGCTTCCCGGGCTGCCTGTTGAGGCGAGTGCCGACAATCGTCGCACCACCGAATTGGCGGCCGATGCTTCCACCACCACAACGCAGCTTGAAGTCCTGTGCCAGGGACCCGTATCGTTCGATATGGCCAGGGAAAGGCTGCTCCTTGACGACGGGGTCGAGATCGAGCGGCTCTTGCCCGGCGCTCCCCCCGACCGACTCAGTTGCCGCCAATTGCAGCTCGTCTTTCGCGAGGAGGAAACAGCAAGGGGTTCAAAAGATAACGCGGCGGCGCAAGTTTCGGCGCCGGGTGAACCGATGCCAAGCGCTACGTCGGCGGCCGCGACGAGTGATCCGCTGGCCGGACGACTCAAGAAATTGATTGCCATCGGCAATCCCGCGCGGCTCGAGGCTCCCTCTTCGGCCACCGTGGTTACCGCCGCGACGATGACATTGCGGGTGGACCGCCAACAAATCTATCTTGATCCGAGCGACGAAATTCCCACCGTCTCGCTTCGTCAGGGAGCGAGCCACTTCACCGCTCATAGGCTTGATTACGAATTGGCGCCGGCTGGTCGATTGGGAAAGCTGCTGGCCATAGGGCCCGGGGAACTTTCGTTCATCCAGGCGACCGGACGCGAATTGCAAACCATCTCGGCACGCTGGCGCGACGAACTGTCGATCCGTCCCCAAGATGACGACCATCGCCTGTCCCTCACCGGCGAAGCGTCTGTCGGCGTCGATCCGCTCGGAACCTTCGCGGCGGAGCAATTGCATTTTTGGCTGCGCGAAGTAGAGGTTCCACGCGACCCGACACCAGAGCCCGACAGCCGTGCCGCAGAAGCGACCGCCGAGCGGGCGTCGCCTCCGGCGAGAAAGTACACGCTGCTCCCGGCCCGCCTGCTTGCAACGGCCGAGCCGGTAACCGGTTCGCCAGCACGTCCGATTGTGCCGCCGGCCGGAGCCCCGCTGCGCCTCGTCACGCTGAACTCTCCCCGGCTATCCGTCGAGACGCGCCGCCTGGAGGTCTGGTTTCAGAATCAGCCCGCGGTTGTCGCGCTTCCCGCGGTGGCCGAGCGGCTCCCTCCCACGAGTCTCCCGCGTGAAAAGCCGCTGAAAGAGCCCTCGCTGTCCAAATTCTCCCTGGTGGGAGACCTCATTCAGATGCAGGTGATTCGCCGCGGCGATGAAGCGGAGCTCGAAGACCTGATCATTCGCGGGGGCGTGTCGATCGACGAGGTCGAGACCGACGACCCCGGCCAGCCGCCAGTTCGCCTGCGAGGAGACTCGCTCGAACTGCGCGGGGGCGTCACCGGTTCGGGTACGATCAACATCGTCGGACAGCCGGCGGAGGTCGGCGGCCGCGGGATGTGGCTGGCTGGTGGCACGATTCACGTGGTGCGGAAGGACAATCAGCTGTGGATCGATGGTCCCGGCGAGGCGAAGTTTCCAGCGAGCGCGGGTCTGGCCGATGGTGCTCTGGGGCCGCTCGCCCGCCGCAATGCGCCTGCAGCGCGTGTAGCCGAGCCCCTTGTAACACCGGGCGATTTGCCCGCGGAAAAGGTCAAGCCGCCGGAGGACGTCCACGTCGTGTGGCGCGATCGGTTCCACTTCGATGGTCAAACGGCGCTGCTCGAAGGCGACGTCCAGGCGCGGACCGCCACGCAGCTCGCCAGCGGCAAATCCCTCGAAGTCAACCTCAGCGAACGAATCAACCTGGCAGAGACGGCGAGTCCCGCGGACGCGGCACTCGCGCGGCTCAAGTTCGATGGCGGCGTAACCATCGAGAATCGCACGCTTGACGAGCACGGCGAGCAGATCGCGTTCGACACGCTCGCGGTGCATGATCTTGTGATCGATGCCGCCGCTGGCACGCTCACTGCCGCGGGGCCCGGCTCACTCGTCAGCCGGCGGCTGGCTAGCGCCGCCTTGCCGGGGGTGTCCTCACCCCTTCCCACGCCGATCCCTATGCCAACCAGTCCCCCGGGCGATCCGAACGCGCCGCCGAAGCTAAATTTCATCCACATCGAGTTTCAAGGAGGTATCGTCGGCAATATCGCCCAGCGGCAGATCGAGTTTCAGAATCAGGTGCGAACGATATTTGCCCCGATCGAGGCCTGGGACCAGAGCGTCGCGGCGTCGCGGCTGGAGGATCTGGGCGAGAAAGGTGTGCTGCTGACGAGCGACCGCCTGACGGTGCTGGAGATGGCTCCCGCGGGCCAGACGCCCTGGATCGAAGCGTTTGCCAGCGGCGGTGCTGTGGTAGAAGGAAAAGAGTTTACGGTGCAAGCGCCCCGGATCGCCTTCACCAGCGACAAGGAACTGCTGACGATCGAAGGCGACGGCTTTAAAGAAGCCGAACTGTGGCATCGCAGGGCTCCCGGCGAACCCAGTTCGTACGCCGCGGCCCGCAAGTGGAGCTATTGGCTGCGGTCAGGTACGCTGTCGGTCGAAGGGAGCAAGGAGTTCAATATCCAGCAACTTCCGGCAGGACTCTTGCGGCTGCCGGGCGGGCGGAGATAAGGAGACGGGGTCAGAGGCCGGGGAACACGAATTCGGAATTCGGATTTCAGGCTTCTCTCGACATTTGGTTTTCGACATTTGTCATTTGCCGCACCTCATGATCTCGATCGCCGATATCTGTCGCTTCCTCGAGGAGTTCGCTCCGCGGGGCCTCGCCGCCGACTGGGACAACGTGGGGCTATTGGTGGGCGATCGGCAGGAAGGCGCGAGCCGGGTGATGACCTGCCTGACGATCACGCCCGCGGTGGCGGCCGAAGCGATTCGCGAGCGCGTGGAACTGATCGTCGCGCACCATCCGCTGCCGTTTCGGCCGCTTTCGCGCCTTACGACCGACGAACCGACGGGCAAGATCCTGTGGCAGCTGATTCGCGCGGGAGTCGCGGTCTACAGTCCGCATACTTCGTTCGACTCGGCCGCGGATGGCATCAATCAACAATTGGCCGCGGGATTGGAGCTGGTCGAGATCGAGCCGCTGACTCCTGTGGCGGGATTTGACTCGCCCCAAGGGATCGGTCGGCGCGGGCGATTGACAACTCCTCGCTCGCTGTCCGCAATTGCCGAGCAGTTGAAGACTCAGTGGTCGCTCGACGGACTTTTTCTGACCGGAGACGTCACTCGATCGATCAGCCGTGTCGCCATCGCTTGCGGCAGCGCGGGAGACTTGCTCAGCGCGGCGATCGATGCCGGCTCCGAACTGTTCATCACGGGCGAAGCGCGGCTCCACACGGCCTACGAGGCCGAGGCGCGGGGCATCGCGCTATTGCTGGTCGGCCACTACGCCAGTGAACGGCCGGGCGTGGAACGTTTGTCCGCGGTTCTCGCGCAACAGTTTCCCACGCTGGCCGTCTGGGCCAGCCGCGACGAACGCGATCCGCTCGTTTGGGTGTGAGCCCAAGGCGGTTCGCCGGCAGCCACCGAGCCGTCCCCTCGCGTTACAATCCCCAGCATGGCGATCTCAGGCATTCAGGCGTTTATCGATCTCCTCGCCGAATTCGGCGTGAAGTACATCTTCGGCAATCCCGGCACGACCGAGATGCCGCTCAACGACGCCCTGGTCACCGACCGGCGGCTCACGTACCTGCTCGGCCTGCAGGAAGTTCCCGTGATGGCGATGGCCGATGGCTACGCCATGGCGTCGCGGTCGCTCGGCGTGGTGAATCTGCACATCTCGTGCGGCCTGGGGAACGCGATGGGAATGCTCTACAACGCCTACCGCGAAGGAACGCCGCTCCTGGTCACCGCCGGACAGCAAGACCGCCGGCTGATGTTCGAAGAGCCGATACTTTACGGCCAGATGGTCGAGGTAACTCGTCCCTGGACGAAGTGGTCGTGCGAAGTGAATCGCGTGCAGGATGTTCCCACAGCCGTCCGCCGCGCGGCACAGGCCGCCCTCACGCCGCCGACGGGCCCCGTGTTTCTGTCGCTGCCGATCGACGTGCAGATGGAGCTGGCCGAGGGCCTCGACATGTCGCCGATTCGGCTGCCCGATGTTCGTGTGCGGCCGCCGCAGGAGGCCGTCCGACGGGCGGCCGAGTTGTTGGCCGGCGCGAAGAACCCTGCAATTCTCGCCGGCAGCCGCGTCACCGAACGAGACGCGATCCAGGTGCTGGTTCAAGTGGCCGAGCGGCTTGGCGCGCCAGTCATCACCGAAAGTGGCACGACGCACGGCCGGCTCGCGTTTCCCAGCGATCACCCGCTCAATGCGGGCGGCCTCCCGCTCTGGTCACCGGAGGTCCGCGAGCGGCTGAAGGAGTACGACGTGCTCCTCGTGGTCGGCATGGACCTCCTCCGGCAGTACATCTATTTCGAGCCGTCGCGAGCGATCCCCGAGCACATCAAGCTCGTCCACCTCGACGAGGATCCGTGGCAGATCGGCAAGAACTATGCGGTAGAAGTCGGAGTCCTTGGCGACACGACGATGTCACTGGCGGAGTTGGCCGAGCATCTGGTCGATCAGTCCACGGTCGAGAGCCGGGCAAACGTTGCCGCGCGGACACAGCAGCACGTCACCCGACATCAAGACGCTCGCGCAGCTCTAGTTGAGCAAATCGAATCCCACCGCGACATTCGCCCGCTGTCGCCGCTCGGCCTGATGGGGGCCCTGGCCAAGGTATTGCCCCCCGATGTCGCCGTCGTCGAAGAAGCGGTAACGACCACGAACACCACGTTCGAACGGCTCGGCGCCCTCAAGAACACGACCGGCTACTTCGGCCATCGCGGCTGGGCCCTCGGCTGGGGGCTCGGTGTCTCGATCGGCGTGAAGCTCGCTTGGCCCGAAAGGCCGGTGCTTGCTTTGCTCGGCGAGGGGGCCGCGGCTTATGGCGTACAAGGACTCTGGTCGGCCGCTCGCTACAACGTGCCGGTCGTGTTCGTGATCTGTAACAACGCCCAATACCAGATCCTCAAGCTGTGCGGCCGGAGCCTGAATCTGGATCAGGCGGCCCGCGAACAGTTTGAAGGAGTCGACCTCGTGGGCCCCGAGATCGACTATCTGTCACTAGCCAAGGGCTTTGGCGTGGAGGCGCATCGCGTCACCGAGCCCGACGAACTGGCGGATCGCGTTGCGGCCGGGCTGCGTGGCAACAAGCCGCTACTTCTCGATGTGCCCATCTCCCGCACGCTGCAGCCGCGGCTGCAGTATGGCTAACGCGCCTCACTGTCACTCACGCTTGCCTGCAGCGCTTGCATGTCGCTCTCGGTCAGTTCACGCCAATCCATTCCCCGCAGTCCAGCCGCCAAGCCCCAGAGCAGGTTGAGCGACGCGCTTGGCTCGCGCTCTTTCACGAGCCGATACGCCACGACCGGACCGCGGCGGTCGAGCTCGGCAATCGTGCCAATTCCCACCGCGCGCAGCCACGCGGCGCTCTTGGGACCGAGGTTTCGCAGATTTTCGATCGGCTCGCTGAGCCCGTGCTCGGAGTGCGAGAACCCCACGTCGGCAAACTTGGCCTCCAGTTCGCGCAGGTGCCCTTCGGTCGCCGTGTGGATGATGACCGCCCTATTGCGTCCGGCGCTTTGCACTTTGCGCACGCCGTGCCCGAAACCCTTCAGCCGGCGGCGCGCCTGCGAGGGGCCGAGATTTACGAACAGCTTGTCTCCTTTGGGCTCAGCCATAAAACACCGCTAGCCATATTGTCCGCTGGTCAGGGGTCGTCCAGACCACGCGATGTTTGCGATGGGCCGGGATGTTCACGTAATCGCCGGGCGATAGCGCCAGCGTAGAATCTTCAAATTCCAGTCGAGCCGCCCCCTGCAAGAGCAGGACCCACTCGGACTGCTCCTGGTCGTACCATCCGTGAGCGGGCGACGTGTGCCCTTCCGAGACGATCCGCTCGATTCGGACATGTGCACTCTGGGCCAGAGTTTCGAACACTTCAGCCGGGAGCGGGCTGGAATATGTGACACCGTGGTCGGCGAAGATGTTCATGGGGTTTGCAGCTGATATTTGCGGAAACTGAACTCCCCTAGGTCGAATTGGGGCAAGTGGGGGGCGTGGAAGCGCAAGTGCCGTGACCAGCGTGATTTACAGAATACATGCGACCGCGCCAACTAGTCTGGATGGTTGCATCTGTGGGTGCGGCAGCGGCCGACGAACGGCCGAAACGCTCGCCCGCGGGCCAGCCGAGTCGTATGATTGTCGTCGTTCTGAGCCACCGGTCTGCGCCGGCTCGTCTGGCTGTCCCTCTCCTTGAAGAATTCCCCTCGGCAATCGCTGTCGCAGGGAAAGGATGCCGTTCGCATGGACTCCCCTCGAGCACCTTGGGCAAATCCATTCTTTCGCCGGCTGAGCGCGTTCGCCGCCTTTTTGGGGGCCGCGAGCCTGCTGCTAGCCGCGCCGGCCGGGGGGCAGACCACGCTTCAAAGTCGCGCGAAGCAAGCCCCCAACGATCTGCACTTCGCGGCACTCGGGGCCTATCACCAGGGAGAGTATCGCAATGCGCTGCAAGGCTTCGTCGACGCGGGAAAGTCGGGGATTGTCAGCACCGAGGGGCGGTGGATCGATTCGATCTGCTACTACGCGATGATCGGCGAGTGCTACTACCAGATGGGCGAGAACCAGAAGGCGCTCGACCAGTTCAACGCAGCACTCAAATTGTTTCTGTCCCATCGCGACTGGATGCTGCGCGTCGAGTTTCCCGACACGATCTCGCCCAAGTCGGGCGACAACACGACGATCACGTGGGGCTCGACATCGCGTGCCACGACGCTCGGCCAGTTTCAGGCCCGCTACCAGACTCTCCAGGGACGTCTCGACAACGCCGAAGTAATCCGCCAGGGTGGGATCGTCGCCCCGCCGGAGTTGCGGCCGGTCTACGTGAGTGAAATCGTCCGCTGCACGGCGCTGGCTCAGTCGCGGCGGCGCGAACTGATGGGACCGGTCTGCGAATACGACCAATTGACGACGATGCTCGTCGATGCGCTCGCGCGCCGCCCCGGGAAGCCGAATCATTGGTCGCAGTGCTGGATCGAGTTGCAGCTGGGGCTGGCCTACGCCTCGGCGAACAAGGTTCCGCAGGCGGTGAGCGAGCTCACCAAGTCGCTCCTGGCCCAGGGAGCCTACGATCATCCATTGACTTGTGTCGCACTCGTCGAACTCGGCAAGCTCGCCGCCGCCCAAGGCAAATACGACGCGGCGATCAAGTACTTTCACGAGGCAACGATCAGCGCGGCCTTCTTCGACCGGCCCGACATCATGGAAGAAGGTTTCCGCCTGGGTGCGGAGGCTTTTCTGGCCAGCGGTGGCAAAGGGGTCTATCCTCCGCTTGTGCCGGCCGCGCTGTGGGCCCGCAAGCTGCCGATGCTGCAGACGTCGATCCTCACGGCGCTCGCCGATAATCTGATCACCGTGGGGGACGTGCCGAAAGCGATTGGTTTCCTGGGAGACGCCAATGCCGCAATGCGGCGGACGGGACTGCCGAACTCCGTGCACGGCGCCCGCTGGAGCTTTCAATCGGCTCGCGCGTCGCTGCAATCGGGCAAGATTCCCCAGGCCGGCACTGCGCTGCAAACAGCGCTTGGCTTCCAGAAGTCCAGCTCGAAACGATTGTTTCAGATTTCGCTCATCGATGCGCTCTATCGGAGCGGCGGCGTCACCGAGCGAGTCGCCGACCTCCTCTTTACTGAGGCGTTGCGCGAGCCGACGCGCGTCGATTGGCTGACCGACCCGCTAGAGACGCTGGGCGTTGTCACCCATCCGCACTTGCTGGCGTACGAGCACTGGTTCGAACTGGCGCTCAAACGGAAGGAGCAGGACCGGGCCCTAGAGATCGCCGATCGAATTCGCCGGCAGCGATTCTACAGCACGCAAACGCTGGGGGGCCGCGTGCTCGCCTTGCGCTGGGTGCTCGCTGCGCCCCTCGAGGCACTCTCGCCCGAGGCGCAGCTCCAGCGACAGGACCTGCTCGTCCGTTATCCCGCGTATGCGGAGCTTGCCGCCAGGTCGGCGAACGTCACCAAGCAGCTCGGAGCGATGCCGCTCGATCCCGCGGAAGAACCCGCGCGGAAAGGGCAATTGCAGCTGCTCGCCGAGCTGGCCCAGGTTAGCGCTGCGCAAGAGGTGTTCTTGAGTCAGCTGGCGCTCGAGCGCGTCCCGGCCGAGTTTGCCTTTCCGCCGGCTCTCGACTTAAAAGCGTTTCAGCAGGACATGCGTCCGGGGACGCTGGCGATTGTGTATCTCGTTACCTCGAACCACGTTCACGGCTTCGCGCTGGCCAAGGAGCGTTATGCCCACTTTGTCGTGGCTCAGCCCGCCAGTCTGAAAGCGGATACGGGCGAACTGCTGCGAGGCATCGGCCAGATCGACCGGACGCAACCTGTCGCTGGCGAAGAGTTGCTGAAAACCGAGTGGAAGACAACCGGTGCTCGCCTGCTCAAGCAGCTCACCAATAATGCGTCCGCCGAAGATTGGGCGAAGTACGAAGAACTGATCGTCGTGCCGGATGGAATTCTCTGGTATTTGCCGTTCGAAATGCTCGAGGTTGCGACACCCGAGGAGTCGAAATCGCTCTTCAGTATATTGCAGGTCCGTTATGCGCCGACGCTGGCCCTGGCGGCTGCCGACCGCCGTCCGGCACGGCGGGTGGCCAGGACAGCCGTGATCGCGGGGCATCTCTTGCCGCGCGAAGATCCGGCCCTGACGCAGCTGGCTGCGGGACAACTCGGCTCGCTCGAAGGGGCCGCACTCTTTAGCGAGAGCTTGCCGGGGCCGTCCGGCGTGTTCGGTGCGATGTGCGACCGGGCGATCGTCATGGCCGACTTGGAAGATGCCGACCGGCTTCCCTATGGTTGGGCGCCCCTGCGGCTCGACGCCGGGAAACCGGGAAGCACGCTGGCCGACTGGGTGCTGCTACCGTTCGACGCACCGCAGCATGTCATCCTGCCTGGTTTTCACACCCCAGCTGAGTATGGACTACGTAAACCGGGCAACGGCGACGAGGTCTTCCTGACGGTCATGGGGCTGATGGCGAGCGGCTGCCGGACGGTTTTGCTCAGTCGCTGGCGAGTGGGAGGACAGAACACGGTCGAACTGATGCGCGAATTCGTCCGCGAGCTGCCCCATTCTTCGGCCGCGGCGGCGTGGCGCCGCAGCGTGCAACTGGCGGCCGATCGGGTGCTCGATCCGGCAGCGGAGCCCCGGCTGAAGCTGAGTGCGGCAGCCGATGGCCTGACCGGCGAACATCCGTTCTTCTGGGCTGGGTACCTGCTGGTCGATGGAGGTGCGGAACCGACGCCGGAGGCGCCGGTTCCCGCCGAACCAGGCGCCGCCGTACCGGCCGCACCCGCCGCGGCGAAAGTGCCAGTTGAGGAGGACGCTGCGGTACCTTGAGTGACGCGACTTGCCAGCCGTGCCGAACTGCGAGATGTGCTTAACTGCGAACTGGGCTTAACTGTAAATTGGGCCGAGCTGACTTGCCGGCCTGATAGTATTGCGGTAGAAGTCTCTGGCCACGCCCTTCGCCCGTTCCGGTAAGCTCGTGTCGCGCGTTTTTTCGCTAGCATTGCTGCTGATCTGGATGGGAACGACAACCCGCCTGCCAGCTCAAGGCAGTACTGTCGCAGATCCGCTAGCATCCGAAGCGCTAAGCTGGCCTTCCGCTTCTTTGCTGAGCAGGCCGGATGACTTCGCACCACTTGCTCCTTCTGCGCCGCTGATCGAGCGGCTGCCAGCGCCAACGGACGAGGGTTACTCGCCCGAAGTTTTGCCTTCGGCGTCACAGCCTCGCGAGCGATCGTCGAGCGGTGGTCCCCTCGGAGGCGACCGTGCCCCGCTAAAGTCCCGGCTGACCTGGCTTCCTGCGGAGTCGCTGAAGGACCAGCCCGGGTCACTCGGGATGAATGGCGAGCAGATTGAGCTGGGATTCCCCGTGCGGATGGAGCCAGGGTCGATATGGCTTGCGACCGCGGGGGTCCGGCGTTTGGAGATCAACACGTCGGTCATCCTGCCGGACTCGGGGCTCGAAGTCCCCAACCAACTGTGGGACATCGAGGCGGGCCTCATGCACTTTCGCGAACTGGCAGGCGGCGGGCGGGTGGGTGGCATGGTTCGCATTGGTTCGCCCAGCGATCAGCCGTACGGGGCGTGGCGCGATATGACAGTCACGTTGCTGGCTTTCTTGAATGTGCCGAGCGGCGAGCGGGACGCGTGGAACTTCAGTCTGTTCTACTCGCCAACGGGCCAGATCACGTTCCCGATTCCGGGCATCGCCTATGTCTGGCGGCCGAGCGAAGAGTTTCAGGCCAATTTGGGCGTTCCTTTTTCGCTCGAATACCGGCCGACCGAAACATTCGCCGTGACGGCCAGTTACATGCCGCTCAACAATGTGCAGGTACTGGCTCGACAAGCTTGGGGCCCCAATTGGAGCTTCTATGCCGGCTATCGGACGGTCAACGAGACGTTTTTGCTGGCCGATCGGCTCGAGGACGAGGAACGGCTGTACCTGTTTGATCAGCGGGTGACGCTCGGTGTCGAGCGAAAACTGGGTTACGGCTGGAGTCTCGATCTGTCGAGCGCCTACGTCTTCGATCGAAAGTTGTTTCAGGCCGAGAATTTCTCGGACAGCCGCCGCGACCTGCTGGCGATCGATGCGGGAATGGCATGGACGCTGCAAGTGGTGTGGACGCGTTAGCCGGCAGTGGGGTGGCGAAGTAAGAGTTCGGAGAACTCCTCCGCATGTTACGATGGAGTGGTCGCGCCGCTGCTCCCGATTCACACCCTGCCGCATGTCTACGCTCGCCTCGACGATTGATCCCCCGACGTCGGATATGGCAATACCCGCCCCGCGCCGCGTGGCCGTGATTGGCGGCGGACTGTCGGGACTGGCCGCGGCCCATCGCCTGCGCGAGCTCGATTCTGGGGCCGAGGTGGTGCTGTTCGAGGCGACCGATCGCGTGGGGGGAATTCTCGCGACGACGCGCCGAGAGGGCTGGCTGATCGAGCGTTCGGCCGACATGTTTTCGACCCGCGAGCCGTGGGCACTGGACCTCTGTCGGCGGATCGGCATCGCTGAGGAACTGATCGAGACCGACGCGCGATTTCGGCGAGCCTATGTCGTGCGGCGGGGTAAACTGATCCCGGTGCCCGAAGGGTTCACGCTCTTGAGCCCCGCGCGCGTTTGGCCGATCGTGACAACGCCGCTCCTCAGCTTGCGAGGTAAAGTGCGCTTGGCTTGGGAATACTTTGTCCCGCGGCGCGAAAGTGCCAGCGATGAGAGCCTCGAGTCGCTCGTCGTTCGCCGCTTCGGCCGCGAGGCGTTCGACCGCCTCGTGCAACCGCTGATCGGGGGCATCTATACAGCCGATCCAGCCAAGCTTTCGGTGGCGGCGACGCTGCCGCAATTTGTCGAACTCGAACGAGAGCACGGCAGCCTGATTCGCGGCATGCGCTGGAAACAGGCGGCATCGCGCGGCAAGGAAGCCGGGACAGGCGCTCGCTACGCGCAATTCGTTGCACCTCGCGATGGCATGCAGCGGCTGGTGGATGCGCTCGCCGCCCGGTTGCCCCCCGAAGTGATTCGGCTCGGCGCACCGGTAGAGCGATTGTCGCATCATGCCGAATGCTGGGAAGTGACGATCCGGGGCGAAGCCTCGCCGCTACGATTTGATGATCTGATCGTCGCGGTGCCCGGCCACGTGGCGACGCGGCTCTTGCAGAGCGTCGACCAGCAACTGGCGGACCTTTTGGGAAAGGTCACCTACGCGGGGTGTTCGGTCGCTGTGATCGGCGTGCGGCAGGACCAGCTCGCGCGGCAACTTCAGGGCTTTGGCTTTGTCGTGCCGGCGATCGAACGCCGGTCGATCATTGCCGGGAGCCTTGCGAGTCTGAAGTTTCCCGGCCGTGCGCCCGAGGGCAAGCTGCTCTTGCGGGTCTTCGTCGGGGGGGCACTCCAGCCGGAACTTGCTGGGTTGCCAGATGAGGAACTGCGGACGCTCGTCCTCGGAGAACTGCGCGAACTTTTAGGTTTGACGGGCGAGCCCGAGTTTTTTGAGGTCGTTCGCTGGCTCGGGATGATGCCGCAGTATCACGTGGGGCATCTCGACCTGGTGAGCCAAATTGAAACGCAAGCTGCCAAGCTCCCGCATTTTGCACTCGCGGGAAACTCGCTGCGCGGAGTCGGCGTTCCCTTTTGTGTGCGCAGCGGCGAGCGCGCTGCGGAGGCGATTCTGGCTAGCCGTGGTGCTGCAGCGTCCGCATCGCCGGAGGCAGCACGAGGGTAATTGCCATGTGGTCGGCCTGCATCGACCGAGCGACGTCGGGGCGCGGGATGCGCTACGCGCTCGAACTGCACGCTCGTCCAGCGACTTATCGCGAGACCGTGGAGGCCTGGCAAAGCGATCCAGCCTTTTGCCGGCAATTCAGTGGATTGCTCGCGGAATCGCCGTACGATGCGTTCCGCTGGGAGACGCCGGCCGTGAATACGGCAACCCTGTCGCAGCCCTTTGAGTTCGTGATCCTCGATTCGCCGGAATTGGAGCGGGACGCCGAGCCGGCAGCGTTTGCCGAGCACTTTGGGGATTCGGCTGCCGAGGTGGTGACCTTTGCCAACCTGCGCGGCGACGCCACACTCGTCGTTCCCACGCCGCGCGCCGCTTCCGCCACGTATGTGCACCTCGCAGCCTTTGTGCGCGGCGCTCCTGAATCGCAACAGGACGCCTTGTGGCAAGCGGTCGGCGGTGCGCTCGCGCGCCGCATTGGCCAACAGCCGGTCTGGCTCAGCACGGCGGGAGCCGGCGTGGCCTGGTTGCATGTGCGCCTTGACGACCGGCCCAAGTACTATGGTCATGCCCCGTATCGGCAGCTGCCGGGTGGGGCACGATGATGCCTCACGATTGCAATGGGTCCCACGACGCACAGTTCGAGGAATAGCTCTCCATGAGAATCGCCCTGACGGGAGCCACCGGTTTTATCGGCCGCTATATCGTCCGTCAGTTGGCGGCGGCGGGCCATACGATTCACGCCTGGACGCGTCCGGCGAGCGATCGCTCGGGCCTGGACGATGTTGCCGGAAGGATCGAGTGGCTCGTGGGCGAGTTGAACAATCCGCGCGCGACGAGGGCGCTGGTGAACGGTTGCGATGCGGTCGTGCATGCGGCTTTGTGGCGTCCGGGTGCGGGATTTCGCGGCGCGGAAGGAGACATCGTCGAGTTCACCGAGCGGAATGTCATCGGTTCGCTCCGGCTGATCGAGGCCGCGCGGCAGGCGAATGTCGGCCGCTTCGTGTTCATTTCGACATGTGCCGTCCACGAGCGGATTCTCGATGATCGGCCGCTCGACGAGACACATCCGACCTGGGCACTCAGCCACTATGGGGCGCACAAAGCTGCAATCGAACAGTTTGTCTACAGCTATGGGCTCGGGCAGGGATATCCGATTTGCGCGCTGCGGCCCAGCGGCGTGTATGGCGTCGCGCATCCACCTCCTGAAAGCAAGTGGTATTCGCTGATCCGGTCAGTGGTTCGTGGTGAATCCGTGACGTGCGAGCGTGGCGGCAAGGAGGTGCATGCGGCCGACGTGGCCAAGGCGACAGAGCTATTGCTGCTTGCGCCGGCGGAAGCAATCGCCGGTCAGGTGTTCAATTGCTGCGAGGGCTATATTTCGGAGTGGGCAGTGGCTCAGCTCGCGAAGCAGTTGGCAGGTAGCTCTGTCGAGATCGGGGGCCGCGCGACGACGGCCAAGAACACAATTGTGACCGACAAACTACAGGCGCTGGGGATGACGTTCGGCGGGCGGGGACTTCTTGAGGCGACCTTGCGAGAGCTAGTGCTCGCAGCTCAGGAGTAAATCGGGTTGGCCGAAGTCGTGCTGCGACGCGTTGGGCAGTCGAACCGTTGTGTCGAAGCACAGAATCGTCGTACGTCCCCAAGGGAAATCGCGACAGATTGCTAGTGAAAATCGCGCGGGCGGACGTTGACCTCGCGCAGCCGGTCGGAAAGATCTTCCAGCCGGCTGACGACTAGATGCACCACTGACTCTTTGCATTCGAGCCGCCCATAGGCGATCCACGCCGGGCTGCGACGGGCAATTTTGTAGTACTGCTCCCAAATGGCCGGGCGAATTACGAGATTGGCCTGTCCCGTTTCGTCCTCGAGCGTGACGAACGTAATCCCCCGCGCGGTGCCCGGCCGCTGGCGAAGCAGAACCATTCCCGCAACCCGTAGATGCCGCCCGTCGTGGCCTGCCCCCAACTTGCCGGCCGGCACGACGCGCAGCGCGTCGAGTCGCGGGCGATAGAAGGCAATCGGATGCCCCTTGAGCGAGAGCCCCGCCGTCCGGTAGTCGGCAAAGACCTGGTCGATCAGCGGCATCGGGGGAAGATCTGCGGCCGGCTCGTTGTCATCTGCCAGATCGGCAAAGAGGGGCATTTCGCGATTATCCTGACCGAGCGCCTGCCAGAGAGCTGCGCGCCGGTCGATCGCCAGCGACGTGAACGCGTCGGCTTTGGCTAGCCGAGTGACAATTGCCGCGAGGAGCAGGGCCCGATGCTGCAAGTCGTCGGTGGAGCGATACGGACCCGTTTGGCGAGCCGCCGAAATCCGCTCGGCGGCCTGCTGTGGCAGACCGCTCACGAGGCGCATTCCCAGCCGGATGGCGTCCCCCTCGAGCGTGCAATCCCAGTCGCTGGCGTTCACATCGATCGGCAGCACGCGAACGCCGTGCTGCTCTGCATCGCGGATGAGCTGCGCAGGGGCGTAGAACCCCATCGGCTGACTGTTGATGATCGACGCGCAGTAGGCCGCCGGATAGTAACGCTTGAGCCAGGCCGAGACGTAGACCAGCAGTGCGAAGCTTGCGGCGTGCGACTCGGGAAAGCCGTACTCGCCAAAGCCGCGAATCTGGTTGAAGACCTGGTCGGCAAATTCCTGCGACAGGCCGCGGCGGGTCATCCCCTCGAGCAGTTTGAGGCGAAACTGGTCGATGATGCCGGGGCGCCGCCAAGCTCCC
>JALORD010000204.1 GCA_025459145.1 Pirellulaceae bacterium
GACAACAACAACCCGCACCCTCGACGTTATCGTCACAACCGATACAGTCGGACCAGTCTTAGTCCGGAAAAATCTCGCCAAAGCCGGGGCAAATTACGCAGCTTGCCAGCCGGGCAGTCAAGCCCGATTAGCGCCAGCGCGTTGCAACTCGCCCGGGATTTGCCAACAATGGCTGCCGGGACTGCGCTGAGGCGATCGAACGACACGGTGTAACAGTCCCGGTTCGGACCGTTCCTGTCGGTTCCTCGCCGCGCAACCACTGCAACCTCTCTGGCCAATTGAGGCACACGATGAAGATTCACTTGCTCGCCGCCCTGGGATTGATGGCACTGCTCCCTATCGTTTCGATGGCGGAGGACGCCCCGCAGACTACCGCCAAAAAAGAAGGGGGGTACCGCATCCTAATGGTCACCCAGAGCCAGGGATTCAAGCACGGGAGCGTCTCGCGCAAGGACGGCCAACTTGCCCCGGCTGAGCAGGCGCTGACCGAGATTGGCATCAAAAGCAACCTATTCCGGGTCGACTGCACGCAGGATGTCGCCAAGGACTTCACCAAAGAGAACCTGCAAAACTACGACATCGTGTTCTTCTACACGACAGGCGACCTGCCGATTCCCGAGGAAACTCGGGACTACTTCTTCAATGAGTGGCTTAAGCAGAAGGGGCACGGCTTCATCGGGGCCCACAGCGCCGCCGACACCTATCACAACTACAAGCCCTACTGGGACATGATCGGCGGCACGTTCAACGGCCATCCGTGGAACGCCGGCGACCGGGTGACGATCAGCGTCCACGACCAGAAGCACCCCGCAAGCAAGCCCTGGGGCGAAGAATTCGAAATCCAGGACGAAATCTACCAGTTCAAAAACTGGCAGCCGGAGAAGGTCCGCGTGCTCATGAGCCTCAACATGGCGAAGACCAAACTCAAAAAGCCGTACCATGTACCGATCTTGTGGGTCAAGAATTACGGCGACGGCAAAGTGATGCACATGAGCCTGGGGCATAACGAAAGCGTCTGGAACAACGACACCTATCGCGAGTCGCTCCTTGGCGGCATCCGCTGGGTTCTCAACCTCGACGAGGGAGACGCCACGCCGAATCCTGATATCTCGGCGGCTCAGGAAGAGAAGGCCAAGGCCGATGCGCAATAGTCCAGCGAGCAGTCTAGCCGCCCTGCCCGAGGGTCTGCCACTGGAGCCCGTACGCCACGTGTGGAAATCGAATGAGCATTCCCTCACAGGACGTGCCGGATGACTCCGCGGTCGCTTCGCTCAATCCCTATGCCTCTCCCGAGGTGTCGGGGCAATTGCACGACGAGCTCGCGCTGGGCCAACGCCAGCGGCCCCGCGTGTGGACGGTCTTCGTCACGATTGTGTTGGCGTTTGTACTCGTGATCGTAGGACAGATAGTCGCTATCGCCGGAATCGTCGTTTGGATGCTGTCAAATGGGGGAACGGTTCAGACGCTTGAGACGGACCTGTTTGAACTGATTGGCACGCCAGGCGCGTTCATCGGCCTGGGCCTACTCAGCCAAATTTCGATCGGCGGGATGGCATTCGTCGCCGGCTGGTTGTCGCCCGAACCGCTCCAGCGGCGTCTGGGAATGCTTACGCCGCGCTGCTCCACCGCCGAAGTACTGCTGCTGACGGCCGGCTCGCTCGTACCATTTGGTGTCGGGCTGGGCTTCGCCTACGCCCTGGCCAAAGTCATTCCACCCGATCCGACGACCGAAGCGCTCTACGAGAACATGACGCCAGTCTGGGCGGTCCCGTTTCTCGTGTTCATCGCTTTCGCACCCGGTTTCTGCGAAGAACTCCTCTTTCGCGGCTATTGCCAGCGGCGACTCGTCGAGCGGTGGCATCCGGCGACGGCGATTCTCGTCACTTCGCTGATCTTCGCCTTGTTCCACGTCGAACCGCACACCGTGGTGTTCGCGTTTCCCATCGGAATCTGGATCGGGATCATGGCGTGGCGGAGCGGGTCCATCTGGCCCGGCGCGCTTTGTCACGCGGCCATCAACGGCCTCTGGAACGTTTACAACCTCGGCATTTTGTTCGACTTTTGGCCTGAGGAACCAGCCGTGTGGTTTCTGGCGCTCCTGGGCGTTCTCGGCGTAAGCGCGTTTGTCGGTTCGATCGTGATTCTGCGGCGATCGCGGCCGACTACAGATACTCCCGCCACTGGCGCGCTTCCAGGGCTTTGACCACTTCGCGGATGGCTTCTTCCTGATGCTTGTCGGCCACCAGCGTGGCGTCCGCCGTGTGGACAACAATCGCGTCGTGCAGGCCAAGCGTCACCACTAAATGATCGTCTGTCGTGCGCACGATCGTGCCCGAAGTGCCGATTCCCAAGTGTTTGCCAATCGCTGCGTTGCCCTCGGCATCGACGCCCCGCGAGCGAGCCAGCGCCTGCCAACTCCCCACGTCGTCCCAACCGAACGGCGCTTCGATCACCACCACCGGCTGATAGTGTTCCATCACGGCAAAGTCGATCGACTTGCCGCGAATCGCCGTGAACTCGCGGTCGAGGACCGCGGCGAATTCCGGCTGGCCAACTGCCGCGCGAATGGCCTCCAAGTGGGCAAACATCGCCGGCTCATACCGGGCCAGCGACGCCAGGATGGTCTTTGCCTTCCAGACAAAAATACCGCTGTTCCAGTAGAAGTTGCCGCTGGCCAGGTACTCCTCCGCCACGCTGCGGGCCGGCTTCTCGCGGAACCGAGCCACCGCGAACGCGGGGCTTTCCGAATCTCGTTCCGGCAGTCGCTGGCCACGCTCGATATAGCCAAATGACTCTGCGGGGTACGTCGGTATGATTCCAAACGTGACCAGAGCGTCGGGCTGTCTTTCGACCAGAGCCACCGCCTGGCGAATGACCGCCTGAAACTTTTCCGCGGGCTGAATCAAGTGGTCCGAGGGCATCACCACGAGCGTCGCTTCGGGATCCGCATGCGCCGCCAGTAGTGCCGAGAGCCCGACTGCGGGCGCTGTGTCGCGCTTGCACGGTTCGCCCACGATTCTTCCGGCGGACAGCTGCGGCAATTGTTCGGCAATCGGCCCCACGAGGCTCTGGTTCGTAATGACCCACGTCTGCCCGGCATCAACCAGCGTCCCCAGGCGATCGACGGTCGCCTGAATCATCGTTCGCTCCCCCGCCAGATCGAGCAATTGCTTGGGACGCGCATTGCGGCTCAGCGGCCAGAACCGCGTCCCGCTGCCGCCGGCCATGATAATTGCGTGGAGCATATTCGATTCCGCTGGATTCGTTCGTTGTGCGAGATGCTAGACCACGCGCGGTCCGTTGGGAGCGAAGTAGGTGGGCTGGTCGATCTTTGTGCCGGGAGCGATCTTGCGGCGAAGCTCGGCAACGTTGCCGGCAAATAGCGGGTTGATCTCGACGGGTGTTCCGGGAGCGACGCTCGCACCCGCTGCGGTGAGCCAGCGCGTGTGCAGGGCAACCAGCGCCGCCCGGCTCGTCCGGGGATTGTCGGTTTTTTCCGCGTCGGAGTTCTTCACTGGAGCAAATGCTTCGGCCGCGTCCGCTTCGACCACCAGTGCCCGCTCGGCTAGCGGCAACAGGTCAAAAATGAACCGCTCGAACCGGATGGCGTTCGGCTTCTCGGGCTGCACTGGCCGGCCCTCTGGGCCAATGTACGGAACCTTCTTGTGTGCCGTATGAAACGGCAGCGCATCCGGCTCTGCGGCACAGCGTGCCAAAAAATCGACTCCCATCACATGGATCGCCAGGTTCCCGGCCCACAGTTTCAGCGAACCATCGTCGCTCGTCAGCCGAGCCGCTTCCTCCGGCAGGTCGCTGTACTCGATCACCTGCACCCGGCCATCGACCGCCACCACATTGCCGACCCGCTCCAGCGGATCCCGTTTGCGAACCACCTGCGTCGTCATCTCCGATTCAGCCAGCGCATGGCTTCCCAGCAGGAGTTCGTCGCACACCTGCGTAAGCGGATTATCGATCTGCCCGTAGAAGAACTGTGTGAGTCCACGCTCGCGCGCATTGGCCAGACAGCCGCTCTTGGCGAGCGCCGCCAGCATCCCGCCGTGCCCATCCGGACCGAGGAACAGCGAACCGGGCGTTTCGAGCAGAATCCGCTCCCACCGGTCGTCGATCGCCCACATCGTCGACTGGCAGAAGATCCGCACATCCTGCTCCGGCAAGCCAAAGTACCGATGCTCGGCCAGGTAGCCTCTCGTCACTTCGTCCGTCGCGGGGCTGGTCATGATGTAGAGCGGTATCGGCTTGCCGTATCGCCGGCTGACGGCGAGCAGCTGCTCGAATAGCACCTGAAACAGCGACCGCCCCGAGAGCGGCCCGATCGAAAACATCCCCTTGGGCTGATCGAGCCCCAGCCTCGTTCCAAGTCCGCCAGCAACCAGGATCATCCCCACCTGTCCGGACTGCAGCAGCTCCGCACCGCGCTCGCGAGCCGCCTCGCGAGAAAACGGCACGCCGCTCCCATCGAGCCGCATCGCCGGCGGCGACTCGGCCCGTGCGGCCAGTTCGGCCCAGTGCGATTTGTCGCTCACGCCGCTCCCCGCTGCGGCTGCGTGCTGGTTCTGGATCTTCCGGTAGACCTCAGGATCGATCGCCAGAATTTGCCGTGCCAGTTGCTTCTGCTCAGCGTCGTCGAGCCGATCCCAAAAGGCGAGCAAGTGCTGCTGCCCGATCGGCGCCAGATGCGCCTGCAATCGTGCCCAGTCCACGAGTTCGCTGTCAGTCTTTGCGTCGTGATTCATGGAGCGTGGAACACTGCACTAGAAAAGCCAGCCGCGGACCCAGGCATACGCCAGCCAACACAGCACCGGAAACAGCAGGAACACGGTGCCGTAGGTGAAAATCGTCGTCCAGGCGTGTCGCGGCCAGCGAGCCATTTCAGGAAGTTCGCAATAGGATCGGAAAACGGCCGCGACTCCATGCGACCCACGACTAAGGGACACAAAGCCAGAACCGACGTTTTCCCCGGTGAAACAGCCGTTCGCAAAGTGTTGTGCTGGGGCTTCTAGCATACTACCGGCCGGGAAATTGGCCAATTGCCTGGCGCAGAGCCTTCACCAAGCCCTCCAGCGAGTTGCCAACCGCGGTGACCGTAAACCGCCGGGCCGTCGGCCCCGTGACTTCGATCTCCAGGGCCAGTCGCTCGTCCGGCAGGCAATCAATCACCTTCTCGGCCCACTCGATGATCGTCAGGCCGGCCGATTCAAAAAACTCCTCCGGGCCCAGTTCGCGAAACTCGTCGTCATCGCGGATGCGATAGGCGTCGAGATGAAAGATCACCCGGTCCCCGGTGTACTTCTGGCAGAGGACAAACGTGGGGCTGACGACCTCGCCCCGATCGACGCCGCAGGCCGCCGCAATCGCTTGCACGAGTCGCGTCTTTCCTGCGCCGAGCGTTCCGCCGAGGGCGATCGTCGTTCCCGGCGGAGTCGCAGCAGCCAAGGCCGCCCCAAACCGGTCCGTGTCGGCTTCATTCGCCGCCTCGAAAACCAAAGTCTCCGTCATGATTCGATTCGATGCTCCCAGCCGCGCGGCGCCAGCGGCTGCTCCTTGCCATCGCTGCCGCGCGACCAAAGGCCCGGTTGATCCGAGATCGTACCGATCGCTGTCAGCGGAACCCCCAGCGGCTGCAGCGCTACGAGTCTCTCGGCCTCGCTCGGCGGCACCACCAGCACGAGTTCAAAGTCCTCGCCATCGGCCAAGGCATGATCGAGAGGCGTGGCGCCGTCGTTTCGCTCGCGGGCCAGTTGCTCGGCATCCGGCGAAATCGGAATCGATCCCAGGTCGAGCACGGCCCCACATCGGCTCGCTTCGCAGACCCGCGACAGATCGAGCGACAGCCCGTCGCTCACATCGATCGCCGCATGCACATCCGCGTGTTCCGCGAGCCACAGCGCCTCAGTAACTCTCGGCACCGCATCCAGATGCCGTCCGAGGATGCTGCCGCCGAAACGGCCCGTCACCAGGATCCGATCTCCCGCCTGCGCCCCGCTCCGCCGCCACGCGCGCTGCGGCGCGACTTCCCCCAGCGCCGTCACGCTGATCACCAGCGGCCCCGGCCAGCTATTCGTATCGCCTCCCGCGATGGCCACGTCGTATTTCGCGGCGGTCGCGAGCAGGCCCTGATAGAGCTGCTTCGTCAGCAACTCGCCTCCGACCTGCGGCAAGCAGAGCGACACAAGCGCCGCGACGGGCCGCGCTCCCATCGCCGCCAGATCGCTCAAGTTCACCGCCAAGGCCTTGTGTCCGATCCGTGCCGCGTCGTGCTCTCCCACGCGGAAATCAACGCCGTCCATCAGCATGTCGGTCGTCGCCACGAGCTGCTGACCGTCCGCCAGCCGGATAACAGCCGCATCGTCCCCCGCCCCCACGACGAGTCGCTCATGACTCGGCAGGTTCGCCGCAAACCAGCGGAGCAGGTCGTTTTCCATGCACGCATTATGATCCGCAGCGAGCGAACCGACGAGCGGCTCTCAAATTAGCTCTGGACTGGAGATCACGGGGACGATCCTCCTCCTCCGCGCACTCCGGGGCTCCGCGCGATAATTGTCTTTCGTCGTTCCGAATCACGACTTCTAAGGCTTATTCACGCGGAGGTGCGGGGACGCGGAGGGCGAGATAGCGGGTCGCGGACCTCTGGCTGCGGTACACCGTCATGAGATGGTTCGCGTTTTGCGAACCGCGGCCGGCGGCCAATCTACCGCCCCGCCACGCGCAGATGCCCATACAGCGTGTCGCTGCCGCGGACAATGTAGAAGATCATCGGGTCGAACTTCGCCAGGTCCTCGCGGTCGAGAATGTACGACATGTTCTCGAGCGAGACCGTTTCCCAGACGTGCATGCCGACCAGCACATCGCCGCGGCGAATGCCTTGAGCGGCGGCCGGCCCATCCGGCCGCACCGCCAGTACCTGCAAACCCCCGCGATAGCGCGTCCCGAGTTCCTTGAACACGGTCTCGTCCATCGGGGCCAGCCGCAGTCCGAGCGTCGTCCACGTCCGATCGGCCAGGGCCGGCTTGAGCGAGCCGCGCGTCGTACGCACGATGGCGAGGTCAGCCTGCACGGGTTGCCCGTCGCGCAAGACTTCGATCGCGACCTTCTCGTCCGCCTTGCGTCCCAGCAGAGCCAGTTCGACGTCGAGCGCCCGTTCGATCCGCCGGCCATCGATCGACACGATCGTATCTCCGGTCTGCAATTCGACGAGACCCGCCGGGCTTTCCGGGCTGACGCTTGTCACGACAAACGTGCGATCGCCGTGCTGGCCGACCGTGCGGCCCACGATGCCGTGCGAAGTCTGATCCATCTTCTCCGTCGACAAAAGCCGCGCGACCACGTCGAGCGCCTCGTCGATTGGAATCGCAAAGCCGATCCCTTGCGCTCCGACCCGCACGGCCACATTGATGCCGATCACTTCGCCATCGATATTGAGCAGCGGCCCGCCCGAGTTCCCCGGGTTGATGCTGGCATTAGTTTGAATCAAGTCGTTGTACTTTTGCTCGTCGCTCACCTGCACGCTCCGGTGCAGGGCGCTGATGATCCCCTCGGTCACCGTGTGCTCGTAGCCGTAGGCGTTTCCCACGGCGATCACCGGCTCGCCCCGCATCAGATCGCAAGAAGTCCCCAGGCGGATCACCGGCAAGGGCTCTTTGCTATCGATCTTGATCACCGCGAGGTCCGTCTTCGGATCGTGCGCCACCAGCCGGGCGATCACCGCCCGCTCGTCGTGCAGTGTCACCTGAATATTGCTCACCCCTTCGACGACGTGGTAATTCGTCACAATATAGCCACGCTCGTCGATCACGATCCCGGTCCCCATGCCGTTTACCTGGCGGAGGGACTCATTGCCAAACGACGCGTTCTCAGCGCGCACGGTCTTGCGGCCATGAATGTTGACGACCGACGGCGCAGCGCCATTCACCGCCTTCACGATCGGCGTCTGCCGCAGCTCTGAGGCTTTCGCGCCGGTCGTCCCTCCGCCAGCGACGATCGCCAGCGAGGTCGCCGCCATAGCGAATGCGAACGCCCGGCGAGAGCCGGTGAGCAGGCAGAGGTAGTGCTCGGGCATGAGGTGCTCGTCAGGCCTGGGTCATACGGCTGCGATCCCTGGCCTCGTGGACAAATTGCGGGTGTCCATTCAGCCAGCGCGCTGTGGGGGCGCGCGGGGACGCGGGGTAAGGTCCGATGGTTAAATCGGCCCCTGCCAAGAGCTTGCTTCATGGGGGATGCCATCGCCCGAAGACTCCCCCCAGTTTGACACCACGGCATGCCGCAAACGGGCGATTCGAGTGGCGGAAAGCCACGCC